>NZ_JAAQXA010000087.1:0-586 GCF_012985775.1 Pseudomonas sp. WS 5011 | reverse complement strand
GCACCGAAGAGAAGACAGAAAGAGAAGGGAGGAGAGAGAGGAAGAAAAAGGGGGAGGAGGAAAAGGAAGAAAAAGAAGAAGAGAAGAGAGGGGGAGGGAAAGGGAAGAGAGAAGGAAGAAAAGAAAGAGAAAGGAAGGAGAAGGAAGAGGAGAAGGGGAAAGGAAAGAAGGAAGGGAAGGAGGGGAGGGGAGGAAGGGAGAAGAGAAAGAGGAAGAAAGGAAAAAGGGAGAAGGAGGGGGGGAGAGGAAAGAGAAGAGGAAAGAGAAGGGGAGAGGGAGAAGAAAAAAGGAAGAAGGGGAAAAGGGAGAAGGGGATAGAGAAAGAGGAGAAAGAGAAAAAAAAAGTAGTAAGAAGGGGGGGGAAAGAAAAAAAAGAGGAGAAGGGCTGAACAGGAAGAGGGAGGGAGAAGAAGGGGGGGTGGAAGGAGGAAGAGGGAAAGAAAGAGAAAAGGTGATGATAAATGCCGAAGGCGGAGGGTGAGAAAAGATAGACGAGCGGGAGGGCGTGGATAAAATGGGTTTGAGACAAAAAAGCCGCGAAGAAGTTAAATTGAACGGGCAGGAAGGAATAGAATGAAAGGCCTGG
>NZ_JAAQXA010000086.1:0-717 GCF_012985775.1 Pseudomonas sp. WS 5011 | reverse complement strand
GCGTCGAAAAAGGAGCAGAAAGGGAGAGGAAGGGGAAGGCAGGGTGGAGGGGGGGGAAGAAAAGGGGGGGGAGGAGGAAGAGGAGAAAGAGAAAGAGGGGGGGGGAGAAAAAGGGAAGGGAGAGGAGGGGAAGAGGGAGAGGGAAGAGGAAGAGAGAAAGGAAGGGGGAAGAGAAGGGAAGGGGAGGGAGAAGGGAAGAGGAAGGAGGAAGGAGAGGAAGGAAAGGGAAGGGAGAATGTGGGGAGAGAGAAAGAAAAGAGGGGGGGGGGAGAAGGGGGGGAGGAGGGAAAGAGGAGGGAGGGAAGAAAAGGGGAAGGAGGGGGGAGGAAAAAGAAGAAGAGGAAGGAGAGGGAAAAGGGAAGGAAAAGAAGAAGAGAGAGAAAGAAGAAGAAGAGAAAAAAAAGAAGAAGGAAAAGAAAAAAAAGAAAGGAGAGGAAAAAAAGAAGGAGGAGAAGAGGAGAGGGAGGAGAAAAAAAAAGAGAAAGAAGGAAAGAAGAAAAAGGAAAAAAAAAGAAAGAAATAGAAAAAAAAAAAAAAAACAACAAAAAAAGAAAAGGGAGAGGAAGAAGGAAAGAGGAAAGAAAGACCGGACAAAGAGGAAAAAGTAGAAGAAGGAAGAGGAGGAGAAGAAGAGGGAAGAAGGGAGAGAGAAGAGAATAAGGAAAGAAGGGGGGAAGTCAAAAGACAGTATGGCCCCGAGATGATGGCAGTGGCATT
>NZ_JAAQXA010000085.1:0-731 GCF_012985775.1 Pseudomonas sp. WS 5011 | reverse complement strand
CCGGTTGAGTGGCCGGATGGCCGTGGAATCAGTGGCCGGATGCGCGTGGAATGGGTGGCCGGATCAGCGTGGAATCGGTGGTCAGATGCTCATGGAATGGGTGGCCAGATGACCGTGGAATCCGCACTCAACCGGAGCTGGCACTTCGGAAACCAGTGGAGGCGTATTAGCCCACATTTTCTCGTATTCTTGCTTGCTTTCTACGAGCTTTCTCGCATATTCCGCAACAATTTCAGTACCAAGGTCACTCATATCTGACCCGCTAATGATTTGGATAGACTTCCCATCAAATGGCTGAAATCCACCCAAGAACACACGACTGAAAAAGCCCGGCCTTATTTTTTCAAAATGTTCGGCCACTTTTTCGATCGATTTTTCTACATGCTTTTCGAATCTAACGATACTGTCACCTTTTATATTTAGACGCTTAGACCCAACCTCAATCATTTCATCTTGTAGCGCCTCCAGAGCCATGAGGTTGTAGTCGACGGCTTTGTCGTTACAACTGTTGGATAAATTACCAAAGCACTCCTGCATATACTCCTGATGAGCCATATTTAGCTTTTGATCGTTAACGAAGTCACAGCCAACCAAGGCTAAAGGTCAATGTCATCAACTTTGGAAATTATCCATAAATATCATATAATTAGCGCTCAAATCAGTGCATGGGAGAAGCCCTTTTGACTACCTATACCGCATCGCTTGACACCGCCAGCCAAACCCTGGCTTGA
>NZ_JAAQXA010000084.1:0-751 GCF_012985775.1 Pseudomonas sp. WS 5011 | reverse complement strand
TCAGTGTGGCCGAGGTACTGGAGTTGGAGCGCGCCGAACTGATGCCTATGCCCGCGGCCTTCGACGGTTACGTCGAGCGGCCTGCGCGGGTCTCCAGCACCTGCCTAGTCAGTGTCGGGCGCAACCGTTACTCGGTGCCGTGTGAGTACGCGGGTAAGTGGGTCAGCAGCCGTTTGTATCCGACCCGCATCGAGGTGGTGGCCGATGATGCGCTGATTGCCAGCCATGCGCGCTTGCTGGATCGCGAACAGGTCAGCTACGACTGGCAGCACTACATCCCGCTGATTGAGCGCAAGCCCGGCGTGCTGCGCAACGGCGCGCCTTTTACTGATCTGCCAGCGCCGCTGCGTCAGCTTAAGCACGGTCTGGGGCGTCATGCCGGCGGTGACCGGATCATGGCGCAAGTCCTGGCTGCCGTACCGGTCGCCGGGCTCGATGCGGTGCTGGTGGCTGTTGAGCTGGTACTGGAAAGCGGCAGCCTGAGCGCCGAACACATCCTCAATGTCGTGGCGCGCCTGGCCGCGACCGAACCACCACCCAGCGTCGAAACCCACTTGTCGCTCAAGGAAGCCCCCGTCGCTAACACGGCGCGCTACGACCGCCTGCGTGGCCAGACCGAGGAGATCGGTCATGCGTGATTTGATGGCGGAACTCAAGGAGCTGCGCCTGCACGGCATGGCCACGGCCTGGGCGGAGTTAACTGCACAGGGTGAGTCGAACACAGCCTCGTCCAAGTGGCTGCTCGAACACC
>NZ_JAAQXA010000083.1:0-811 GCF_012985775.1 Pseudomonas sp. WS 5011 | reverse complement strand
ACTGACCAAGAAAATTGCGCGCATGCTCGCCGGCACGGCTGGGACTGAAGTCATACACCACGGCCTTCAGATCGGCGAAGGGTGTGGTGCTGTAGGCCCAGACGTAAGCCCGATGGGTTTTCTTCTCGCCTGGGGTGAGCATTTGCACCGGGGTTTCGTCAGCGTGGATCACACGTTGGCCCAGCACGGCTTCGCGCAGGGCATCGACTAGCGGCTGGAGCTGCACGCCGGTTTGTCCGACCCACTGCGCCAGTGTCGAGCGAGCGATGGCCAGGCCGGCACGGCCAAAGATTTTCTCTTGCCGATATAGCGGCAAGTGGTCGGCGAATTTGGCCACCATCACGTGAGCCAGAAGGCCGGCGGTTGGGATGCCCTTGTCGATCACCTGGGCCGGCACGGGGGCCTGGATCAGTGTTTCGCACTGGCGACAGACCCATTTCCCACGCACGTGCTGTTCGACGGTAAACACGCCCGGCGTGTAATCCAGCTTTTCGCTGATGTCTTCACCGATGCGTTGCAGCTGGCAGCCGCAGGCGCATTGGGTGTTCTCCGGTTCGTGGCGGATCACAGTGCGCGGAAATTGTGCCGGCAGCGGTGTGCGCTTGGGCTGTTGGCGGGGTTCGGCTGGAGCAACCGGGGGATTGACGGCTTTCAGCTCCGCCTCGATGGCGGCGATGTCAGTGTCGAGCAGGTCGTCCAGCAAGCTACCCTGGTCAGGGCTCAGTTGCTCGCTACGCTTGGCAAACTTGTGCCGTTTGTACCAAGCGATTTCGTGTGTGAGCTGCTCAATGATGGTCTGATCACGGTGGAT
>NZ_JAAQXA010000082.1:0-814 GCF_012985775.1 Pseudomonas sp. WS 5011 | reverse complement strand
CGGCATCATCTGCCGCACCACCCACTCCCGATGCTCTATCGAATAACGCGCCACACGGCTCTCACTTCCGCCCACCGACCAAGACTCATCGAATCAACTCACACGACAACTATCCTGACGCGGCGGGTCTGAGTATCGGCACCGGACAGGCTGCAATTGCCGCCGAAGAAAAGGCCGAAGGCTTCGTCGAGGGCAGCAGCCTCACTATTCTGAATCGCAACCTCTATTTCAATCGCGACTTTCGTAAGGGTCAGTCGAGCGGCACAGGTAATGGTTACTCGGAAGAGTGGGCGCATGGGATCATTGGGCAGTTTGAGTCTGGATTCACCGAGGGTACCGTTGGCTTTGGTATCGACGCGTTTGCGATGCTGGGCCTGAAACTCGACTCTGGTGATGGGCGATCCGGCGCAGGTGGCTCCGTTGATGTGATGCCTTACAACAGTGCAGGGCAACCCGAAGATGACTACTCCAAGGTGGGTGGTGCGGTTAAAGCCAGGTTCATGGATACAGTCATCAAAGCTGGCGATGTTTTCCCTGTCAGCCCCGTTGTTCAATACGGCGACTCGCGACTCCTGCCCGAAAGCTTCCGCGGTATCACCGTGGCCAACAACAGTATTGATGGCTTGGCCCTGCAAGGTGGCCGCCTGCATTCAATGAGCGAGCCCAACTCAAGCAGCATGCGCGATGGCTGCGGATTTCGGTGAACGTGACCGCTCATTTCGCTAACAACGTGACCGGTGCCTCCACCCGATTGCGCGGGGTTTAAATTCTAACCGCATCGGTCACGATGCGGCTTCTTCCTCCGTGTTTTTCC
>NZ_JAAQXA010000081.1:0-892 GCF_012985775.1 Pseudomonas sp. WS 5011 | reverse complement strand
CACGAGAACGTCCGTGGCGCCGATTACTACACCCAAGAGGAGCTGTTCGATGATGACCCAACACACCCTGAGCCAATTGCACCAACTGCGGCTGGGCGGCATGGCCCGAGCACTGGAAGAACAATGGACGCTGCCGGCCAGCCACAGCCTGAGCTTCGATGAGCGCCTCGGCCTGCTGCTCGACCGCGAGCTGGCCTGGCGCGACGACAAGCGCCTGGAGCGGCTGCGTAAACAGGCCAAGCTCAAGTACGCCAGCGCCTGCCTGGAAGACCTCGACCGGCGCCGTGGCCGCACGCTGGACGAGCGCCTGATCGCGACCCTGGCCAGTGGTGACTGGATCCGTCAACGGCACAACCTGCTGCTGACCGGCCCGACCGGCGTCGGCAAGACCTGGTTCGCCTGCGCCCTGGGCCACCAAGCCTGTCGCCAGGGCTACAGCGCGCTGTACCTGCGCACCCCGCGCCTGCTGGAGCAACTGCGCATCGCCCACGGCGACGGTAGCTTCGGGCGCACCCTGCAACAGCTGGCCAAGGTCGATGTCTTGATTTTGGACGACTGGGGCCTGGCGGCGCTGGAGGAAAATGCCCGGCATGACCTGCTGGAAGTGATCGACGACCGCGCCGGCAGCCGCTCCACCATCCTGACCAGCCAGCTTCCCGTCGAGCACTGGCACGGCTGGATCAACGACCCCACGCTGGCCGACGCCTTGCTCGATCGCCTGGTACACAACGCCTACCGAATCGTGATGAAAGGCGAGTCACTACGGAGGAAAAACACGGAGGAAGAAGCCGCATCGTGACCGATGCGGTTAGAATTTAAACCCCGCGCAATCGGGTGAAGCCACCGGTCACGTTGTTAGCGAAATGAGCGGTCACGTTCACCGAAATCCGCA
>NZ_JAAQXA010000080.1:0-1004 GCF_012985775.1 Pseudomonas sp. WS 5011 | reverse complement strand
TGTTGGCGCTGATGGAAAATTGACCCACCCTGCCGATTGAAATTTGACCCAGGGCGGATTGCTGATTTTGTTACCAGCAACTGTGGATAAGTCTACCAGCGCAGCTGCTGTTGCCCCCACTCCTTCGCTAGCCCAGTTCAGTTGTTTAAGACCTGCCACACGCAGCCATGTAGCAGGCCGTCGTCGCCATGAAATCAGAACGGCTCATCGTCCTCCGGTTCTTGGCCGCCCTTACGCTTTCGCTCCCGTGATTTGATCTTGGCCTGGGCCGCCAAGCTACTGTGTTGCAGGCGATAGGACTCGTTACCGGTTTCGACGATGTGGCAGTGGTGGGTCAGCCGATCCAGCAGGGCGGTGGTCATCTTGGCGTCGCCGAACACGCTCGACCATTCGGCGAAGCTCAGGTTGGTGGTGATCACCACGCTGGTGTGTTCGTACAGCTTGGACAGCAGGTGAAACAGCAACGCACCGCCAGCCTGGCTGAACGGCAGATAACCCAGTTCGTCGAGGATGACCAGATCCATGCGCAGCAGTGCCTGGGCGATCCGCCCGGCTTTGCCGTCGTGTTTTTCGCGCTCCAGCAGATTGACCAGATCGACCGTGGAGTAGAAGCGCACGCGCTTACCGTGCCGGGTGATGCCGGACACGGCCAGCGCGGTGGCTAGGTGGGTTTTACCGGTGCCTGGCCCACCGATCAGCACCACGTTCTGCGCGGTGTCGGTAAAGGCCAGGCTGGCCAGCTCGCTGATCAGGCGTGCGTCGGCGCTAGAGGCGTTGAAATCGAAGCTGGCCAGATCGCGGTGCATCGGCAGCTTGGCCATGTTCATCTGGTGGCTCACCGAGCGCATGGCGCGATCTGTGTGCTCTTGTTCCAGCAGGTGTTCGAGCAGCCACTTGGACGAGGCTGTGTTCGACTCACCCTGTGCAGTTAACTCCGCCCAGGCCGTGGCCATGCCGTGCAGGCGCAGCTCCTTGAGTTCCGCCATCAAATCACGCATGACCGA
>NZ_JAAQXA010000079.1:0-1014 GCF_012985775.1 Pseudomonas sp. WS 5011 | reverse complement strand
GGAAACTCTGAAGAAGACTTCCTGATTTTGGCAAAATGCCCGGATTCCACCCGCCGAGTTTTCCAATGAAGCAGATGACCTTCGCCGACGCCGAGTATGCCGGTAAGCGCAAACAGACCCGCAAAGAGCTGTTCCTGATCGAGATGGATCGGGTGGTGCCGTGGAAGGGTTTGATTGCCTTGATCGATCCGCATTACCCCAAGGGTGAGGGTGGCCGGCCAGCCTATTCACTGATGGCAATGCTGCGGGTTCATCTGATGCAAAATTGGTTCGGCTACAGCGACCCGGCGATGGAAGAGGCTCTGTACGAGACCACCATCCTGCGCCAGTTTGCCGGGCTGAATCTGGAGCGTATCCCTGACGAAACTACCATCCTTAACTTCCGTCGCCTGCTGGAGAAACACGAGCTGGCTGCTGGCATCCTCGCGGTGATCAACGGCTATCTGGGTGACCGGGGCTTGTCGTTGCGCCAAGGCACCATCGTCGATGCCACGTTGATCAATGCGCCGAGTTCGACCAAGAACAAGGACGGTAAGCGCGATCCAGAAATGCACCAAACCAAGAAGGGCAACCAGTACTACTTCGGCATGAAGGCGCACATCGGCGTGGATGACGAGTCTGGTCTGGTGCACAGCGTGGTAGGTACGGCGGCCAACGTGGCGGATGTCACTCAGGTCGACAAGTTGCTGCACGGCGAGGAAAACATGGTGGGTGCCGATGCCGGCTATACCGGTGTCGAAAAGCGTCCGGAGCATGAGGGTCGCCAGGTGATCTGGCAGGTTGCGGCCCGCCGCAGCACTTACAAGAAACTCGATAAGCGCAGCGTGCTGTACAAAGCCAAGCGCAAAATCGAGAAGGCCAAGGCCCAGGCTCGTGCCAAGGTCGAACACCCGTTCCGGGTAATCAAGCGTCAGTTTGGTTATGTGAAGACGCGGTTCCGTGGTCTGGCCAAGAACACGGCACAACTGGTGACGCTGTTTGCGTTATCAAATCTGTGGATGGCACGCAGACATT
>NZ_JAAQXA010000007.1:0-217430 GCF_012985775.1 Pseudomonas sp. WS 5011 | reverse complement strand
AGGAGTGGGGGCAACAGCAGCTGCGCTGGTAGACTTATCCACAGTTGCTGGTAACAAAATCAGCAATCCGCCCTGGGTCAAATTTCAATCGGCAGGGTGGGTCAATTTTCCATCAGCGCCAACACATAAGTGGTGCGTGGTGCGTTATCACTATGGTTTGGCCTGAAAACGGTTCGGCTAGTTTGCTCAGAAACCAATTACGTGTCTTACGTGCTTCGGCGGCAAGGTCGCCAGGCTTGATGCGTCGGTAGTTCTCACCAGTACGAATCAGGCGGTAATCATTCATCGTGCTTTGCGCAGTGATCGAGGCCAGTGCCGTGTTTCCTGTGGAGGAAAAATCAGTCCACGCAGTTGCGCCTAGAAATCTAACGCTACCTATTTCAACGGCATCTCGATCCAGTACCTGAACATGAGATGCCGCACAGGAACCACGCATTTTCGCCAGTGTTCCGAAGAGGTGTCCGCTGTAGTACTCATGATTCCCAGGCACATAAAGAACGGGGCAGGGAAACGCCTGCATGGCCCAGCGCACTCCTCGCGCCTTTACATTGATATCACCAGCTAGGATCACGACATCAGCATCGACAGCTGAAGGTATGAATGGGTCGAACTCGTTGTGCAAATCAGACAGCAGATGAACTCGCATCATATTCAGCCTGCCGCTTAATCAAAAAATACGAGCAACTGTTTCCGCGCTGGCTTGCTTCCGTGTACCTGCACCAAGCAGCAGGTACACGGTGTGGCGCGTTTTAAAATGGAAGCCTTCTTCGAATATGTGGAGTGGTGATGTGCGGACGAAGTCGCCGATATCCCATCTACGTTCGCTGTCGATGACGACGCCGTGAGCGAATAGGATCACCGGGTGGCGCCTTGTTTTGGCCAGTTCGGAGCGTTGCTCGTCAGTGACATCAAGATCGATCCAGATCCAGTCGCGCACGATGCAGTAATTGCCAAACGGAAAGCTGTTCCGTGCATAAGTCATGGCATCTTCATTCGACATGTCGCTTCCGGCCATGTGCTGGCCTGGTCCGTAGAGCAGGTCAGTCATTGCATCTAGTCCATTCACTGCGTTCGCCCTCATGATGAGACTGTCGGATGCAGGCTCGCCGTTGCAATTCAGCAGTCTGCCAAGATCGCTGATGCGCTTCATTTTTTGGTTATCGGATTGCGGATAAGTTGTTGTAGTCGCCGGAGCGGTTTTCTAGTTTGGGGCGCTAGGTGAAAACCTTAGTTCCCGGTCGGTAAAAATCGAAGCGAGCGTGGCCGGCTCATTTAGGTAGTCCGTTTTTCGTCGGAGCTCCTCGATTGCTAGCTCTATCCTGAGATATTCAAAATTGTTGAATAGCTCCTCCATTGGCACCTGAAACTCTGCACTGCCGGCTTTGGCACACAGAATGTGCAGGATCGCAGCTAGTGGCAGAGACAAGCTGTCGTCATCTTCCGGGCGTTTGGTGGCGAAGTTTTCTAAGCACCTGTCTGTGCTCTGCTGAAGCGCTGTCAGCCAATAGTCGCTGAGGTTGCAGGGTAGGGTTGCCTCTGGCCCGCTCATCAGGACTTCTTCTACGAAGCGTTGGTATATTTCTTTATCGCTCATGCTGTTTTAACCATTTTTACGTGCGGCTTAGAGGCACTCTGGTATGTCCGTGTTGAGTTAGCGCAGAGCGACTTTTTGTGTAAAGTCGAGTAAGCCACGAAGGGTCTCCTCATCCCCGGCCCAGCTTGGGCGCAGGGTTGAAGTTAACTCCCTGCTCAGGGCGCGCGGTTGATCGATGAGGCCCGAAAACTTCAGCGCTATTGATAATCCAGCGTGGTGGAGGAGCATGCTCATGTGTTGCCTGTTATGACGGTCATTCCGTTGAGCGGGGCGGATAAGGTCCAAAAGCGTTGGAATGTCATCGAATAGCAAGCATGGATTGCCGCTTACCGAGTCGAGACGGATGTGGATGTCTGATCCGGACAAAAGGCTCAGTACAACTGGTAGTTCGATGTCGAATCGACTTATCAAGCGCTCAAGGGTTAAAAGCAAAACGCGGTTTTTGACATCGAGAAGTGCGGATCGATCTGGATCGAGAGGGATGATTGTGGAGATGTGCACGACGTTCATATCTGTATACCTGTAATTCAGATATCTGTAATTTAGATATACATTCTGGCTTTGTCAACAGCTGGAATGCGTCTCTGTGGAAAAGTCGATTTATCGAGATGAGAACTTAGTGCTGCTTCGTATGATCAAGCAGTGTCGTACTGAGTCAGGCCTGACGCAGGCGCAGTTCGCCGAAGCGCTGGGCCGTCCACAATCCTTTACCAGCGACATTGAGCGTGGCCTTCGCAGGCTCGATCTAGTGCAGCTGCGCGATATTTGCCATGTGCTTGGGCTTAACCTTGTCGAGTTTGTGCAGCGTTACGAATCTGAGCTGTCTTCAAAGAAGGCGGGCGAGTGATCCGTCCCTCCTTCTTCTAATTCAAGTCAGGCCGCTTCTTGCTGCACGCGCTCCCAGGCTGCGGAATACAGCCCGGCTGCATCACCGCACAGTAATCTGACCGCCTGGATGCACCCGCTCAGGGGTTCGTCGGAAAGCTCATTCAAATGGGGTGTGCCGCCGAGTGCGCAGAGTAAGCCGAGAGCTGCATGCTGGCGTTGCATCGCCTCGTCATACAGCTCGGTTGCCCTGGCGTCGCTGCGAAAGCCGAACAGGCAGTTGTGCTCGCTGGAGTGTAGTGGGGTAAAGCCTGGGGATGAGTTGCTCGGCTGCATAGGGTGACCTCTAGAGTTTTAGAGACCGCCTGCATCACTTCCACATGATGGGTGGCGGCTGTATGCGGGTGTGGAAGACCGAGACTCTAGGAACTCGGCGCGCCGAAGCGCCCCGCATACAGCCACCATAACAAGTTGCTTCATGGTGCTAGTGATCCTTGAGTCAGGTCTGATGGCCCGCCCAGTCACACTATTCAGCTCTCAGGGGCTGTGCAAGTCCCCACTTTACGTCATCTGGGTGAAAAAGGCCGCCGTCATGAATGGCTTTCAAGATGACGAAAATCGCTTGTGGCAATTTTTGGAGGGAAAGAAAGCTCGCCGATATTTGGGCGGGCCTGTGTCTGTTTTCCGACGAGCGGTATGTGGCTGCCCCGGTATTTTTCTAACGAAGAGTTCATGAGGTGGCAAATCCCTACCCCAATCCTACCCCAGGCCGAATTTCAGGCACAAAAAAGGGCTACGTTTTCACGTAACCCTTTGTTTTGTATGGTGCCGGCACCAGGAGTCGAACCCGGGACCTACTGATTACAAGTCAGTTGCTCTACCAGCTGAGCTATACCGGCCTTTGAGGGTCGCCATTATATCCATTCATTTGGCTGAGTAAAGCCGTCTGAGCGTAGTTCTGTGCAGGCATTGTTATCAGTAGCTAAATCGTTATGCACATAAGCAGGGCATTTGGCACGGACGTGCGCAGACTTTGTGCGCTGGTTCGCGGTATTGGCTAAGTCTATGTTTTTACAAGCTATATTTTCAGATTAAAAAATGCGCAGCTTGGCAATATTCAGCTGGGGCGGGCTTTTGCGCGGTTTGCTCAGATTCTGTCAACAGAGTTATCCACAGATGCTGTGGGCAAGTTTTGCTGGCGTTCTGCCAGCAGTAGCAGGTTTCTCGGGCTCTGTTGGCGGCTGCAAAAGGTGCCAAGGCGCACGGTGTAGCCGTGTTCCTGCAAGTAAAGGGCGCGGTCGAGCAGTAGCCAGAGCTCCAATGGGCGGCGGAATAATCCGCGCAGCAGTTCCAGGTTGCGCACCTCGGCCAGGCGTTGCCAGCCTTGTTGTTCGAGCTGTTGCCAGTTTTGTTTCGCGGGGGTGGGTAGCTGTTTAAGTGCGGCGAGGTCTTGGCAGTAATTGACAAACGATTTGTCGAGCCAGGCTGGTGGCAGGGATGGCGTTGGCAAGTACTCGTCGATACCACGAAGTTGGCGCTGCAACAGATCGAAGGCCAGGCGCCAGGCCATGGACTGATCGCGCTGCCGACGAACGCGGGCGCCTGCAGTGACGGTTTCGCTCAGGGGGAGGCCGAGATCGTCGATAGACAGTTGCAGTGATGAGGCCTGGGCGCTTGCCGAAAGTGGCTGATAGCTCTCAGTGCTGATGCGGTTGTAGCAGCAGGGCGCCACAGCCACGTGCTGGCAGCCGGCTTGGCTGGCCAGTTGCAGCAGGCGCGTATGCAGTTCGCCGCAGGCATGCAGCGCCACGGGGGTGTGCTGCGCCTGCAGCTGCTTCGCGGCGTCGGCAGCCAGCACATCCTGCTCGATATGCTGCGCGGCGATGCCGAGTTTATGGCTGAGCTGTTGGCCACTGCTGACCAGCTGTGGGTTGTATTCCAGGCAGGTCAGGCTGCCGCCCGTGTGTGCCAGCATGCGGCCAAGGTGGCCTTTGCCGGCGCACCAGTCCAGCCAGTGTTGCGGTGTATGGGTAAAACTCAGGCTGCGGGCGAAGGCATCGATCTGCTGCCACTTGCGCCCCGGCACATCGCTGCTAAAGCGCGCAGGCAATACCGTCGCGGGTGACTGTGGTAATTCACCGATCTGGCTTAGATCATGAGCTTGGGCGGCTAGTTGCAGAAAGGGCACAGGTGCTTTCAGCAGGTGGGGCTGGTTATGTGCGGCTTCGGCATGCTCCAGGCTTTGTGCCCTAAGCCAGGAGGCCAGTTGTGGGTGCTCGGCTTCCCAGGGGATGGCGGGGTAATGCACAAATGGCCGCGGCCGCCATAGTGTTTGGTGTTCGATAAGAAAGCTATCTACTGCCTGAAAGCGCTGCAACAGGGCAACGTCTTGCAGGATCTGGGCGGGAGTTGTGGTTGGCATTATGGCGGTGCCTGAGGGTGCGAGCCCTCAGGCAATCAGCGGCCCTGGCAGGCGTCGACGCGCAGCCAGCGTTCCAGTAGCTTGAAGCCGCGCACCAGCAGGAAGGCGATCAGCAGGTAGAACATCCCTGCCGCGAAGAAGATCTCCACCGGCAGATAGGTGCGAGCGATGATGGTTCGGGCCATGCCGGTGAGTTCCAGCAGGGTCACGGTGCTGGCCAGGGCGCTGGCCTTGAGCATCAGGATTACTTCGTTGCTGTAGGCCGGCAGGCCGATACGCGCGGCGCGTGGCAGGACGATATAGAACATCGTCTTGGCGCGCGACATGCCCAGCGCACGAGCGGCTTCGATCTCGCCCGGCGGCACGGCTTGAATCGCCCCGCGCAAAATCTCGGCGATATAGGCGGCGGTGTGCAGGGTCATGGTCAGCACCGCGCACCAGTACGGGGAGCGCAGATAGGGCCAGAGCGGGCCTTCGCGCACTGCATCGAACTGCGCCAGGCCGTAGTAGACCAGGAACAATTGCACTAACAGTGGTGTGCCACGGAAGAAGAAGATGTAGCCATAGGGCAGGGCGCGCACATACCAGTGCCGCGACGCGCGGGCGATGCCCATCGGCAGGGCGAGAATCAACCCGGCGAGAACCGCGATGGCCACCAGCTCCAGGGTCAGCAGGGCGCCTTCAGACAGCCGCGGCAGCCACTTGATGATCACGTCCCAGTTAAGGGCAGTTAGGCCGCTCCACAGCGCATAGACAATAAGCGCAACGGCAACCGACCAGGCCGCGATTTCAGAGATCTTTCTCATGACGCGCTCCTGACAAAGCCACGGCTGGAGCGTTTTTCAAGGAAGTGCATGCCGATCATCGCGAGCACGGTCAGGCCGAGGTAGATAAAGGCCGCCACCATATAAAAGGTGAAGGGCTCCTTGCTGGCGGTCACGGCGATTTGCGAGCGGCGCATGATTTCTTCAAGGCCGATCACCGATACCAGTGCGGTGTCCTTCATTAGAATCATAAACAGGTTGCCCAGGCCGGGTAGGGCGATGCGCCACATCTGCGGCAGGATCAGCCGCCAGAAGATCCGTGGTTTGGACATGCCTAAGGCTTGGCCGGCTTCGCGGTGGCCTTTAGGGATGGCCAGGATCGCGCCGCGAAACACTTCGGTGGCGTACGCGCCGAAGCAGATGCCGAGGGCAATGGTGCCGGCGGCGAAGGCGTTCAGCTCAAGGCTTTCGATGCCGAGCAGGTCCGCCAGATTGCGCATCAGTTGCACGGTGCCGAAATAGATCAGCAGCACCCAGAGCAGCTCAGGAATCCCGCGCACGATGGTCGAGTAAGTACCGCCAAGCCATTGCAGCGGCTTGTACGGGGAAGTCTTGGCGAGGGCGCCGAGCAAGCCGAGCACCAGACCCAGGCACAGCGCGCTGAGCGCCAGCTTGATGGTCATCAGGGTGCCAGCAGCCAGGGCCGGACCGAATCCGTAGAGGTCGAAATTCATAGGGGCTCAGAAGCCTGCGCCGCCCGGGCGGGCGACGCAGTGCCGGCAGCTTAGTAGATGCTGAACGGGAAGTACTTGTCGTTGATCTTCTTGTAGGTGCCGTCAGCCACGATCTCGGCCAGTGCGGCGTTCAGCTTGTCGCGCAGCGCGTCACCCTTGCGAACGGCAATGCCGATCTTGTCGTTGTCGAATACCGGGTCGCCTTTGAACTCGAAGCTCTTGCCAGCGTCGCTCTTTAGCCATTCCCAGTTAACGAAGGTGTCAGCCAGCACGCCATCGAGACGGCCCGAGGACAGGTCGAGGTAGGCGTTTTCCTGGGTGTCGTACAGCTTGATGTCGACCACGCCGTTGAGGTTGTCTTCCAGCCAGGTGCCAGCGATGGTTGCGCGCTGAGCGCCGATCACTTTGCCTTTCAGGCTGGCTTTATCAGTCTTGAAGTCGCCGCCTTTCGGGGCGATGAACTGCAGCTTGTTGGTGTAGTAGGGATCGGTGAAGTCCACCGCCACTTTGCGCTCTTCGGTGATCGACATGGAGGCGATCAGGAAGTCGAATTTCTTCGCGTTCAGAGCCGGGATGATGCCGTCCCAGTCGGAGGTGACCACTTCGCACTCGACCTTCATTTTGGCGCACAGGGCCTGGCCGATTTCCACGTCAAAACCGCCGACCTGGCCACTGGCATCGATCAGGTTGAATGGTGGGTAAGCACCTTCGGTACCGATTTTCAGCTTGTCTGCGGCGACGGCGCTGGTGCCGAAGGCCAGTGTAGCGGCCGCGGCCAGCAGGATCTTCTTATAGTTCTGCATGCGTAGTTGCTCCGTGTTTTCAGTGATTGCTGGACATGAATTGTTTGCAGCGCGCCGAGTTGGGGTTGTCGAACACCTGCGCCGGGGAGCCCTGTTCTTCAACCAGGCCCTGATGCAGAAACACCACTTCGCTGGATACCTGACGGGCAAAGCCCATCTCATGGGTGACCAGTAGCATGGTGCGGCCTTCTTCAGCGAGTGCGCGGATCACATTAAGCACTTCTTGTACCATCTCCGGGTCGAGGGCCGAGGTCGGCTCATCGAACAGGATGACTTTCGGCTGCATGGCCAGGGTGCGGGCAATCGCTGCACGTTGCTGCTGGCCGCCGGAAAGCTGATTCGGGTAAACGTGACGCTTGTCGGCAATGCCGACCTTGGCCAGCAGCGCTTCGGCCATCTCGATGGCTTCGGCCTTGCTCTTGCCGAGCACACGGCGGGGCGCTTCGATGATGTTGTCGAGCACGCTCATGTGTGGCCACAGATTGAAATTCTGGAAGACAAAGCCGATCTCGCTGCGCAGGCGATTGATCTGGCGGTTGTCGGCGGCGATCAAATCACCATTCTTCGCGGCTTTGAGCTTGAGTTCCTCGCCGGCGACGATGATCTGTCCCTTGTGCGGGTTTTCCAGCAAGTTTATGCAGCGCAGGAAGGTCGACTTGCCGGAGCCGGAGGAGCCGAGGATGGAAATCACATCGCCGTCGCGAGCGGTGAGGGAGATGCCCTTGAGCACCTCAAGGTCGCCGTAGCGTTTATGCAGGTCGCGTATTTCCAGCGCGGGCGTGGCCTCGGCCATGGAGTGTCCTCTTATTCTTCGGGTGCGCTCAGGCGTTGCGTGGCCTTCCTGGCGAGGCGTCAAGCTAGCATAGCGTTTCGCTGACCGCCAAGCCGTTTACCGGCCAGGGCGTGCTTGCTCGGTCACGCTGTCGCTTGGCTGCAGTTGGCTGTCGCGCGTACACAATTTCAGTGGGGTAATCAGCGGTTGCCCGGTAAATTTCAGGCAAGAAAAAACCCCAAGGAATTTAACTTCACTTGGGGTTTCTCGGTATTCATGGTGCCCAGGGACGGAATCGAACCGCCGACACGGGGATTTTCAATCCCCTGCTCTACCGACTGAGCTACCTGGGCCAACGGGGCGCTATTAGACGGATTTGAAGGGTGGGTGTCAAGCGTGAGTTTTAAAAATATTTAATT
The DNA here is from genome assembly GCF_012985775.1 of Pseudomonas sp. WS 5011. Lineage (NCBI taxonomy): Bacteria > Pseudomonadati > Pseudomonadota > Gammaproteobacteria > Pseudomonadales > Pseudomonadaceae > Pseudomonas > Pseudomonas sp. WS 5011. The sequence goes on along the minus strand of NZ_JAAQXA010000007.1, from coordinate 209,097 downwards.
ATTACGGGCGGTTAGCTGCGAACGGAGGTTTTGCGGGGGTGTTATGGCCAGCAGGAGCGTTGGTTCCTGCTGGCCAATGTGCAGCTGTTACACGCTGGGCGGTACATAGCCGTCGGCTTGGGCGTATTCCTCGCCGGAGAGGAATTTGTCCATCTCGACCTGGAGGAATTTGCGGTCTTCGGCGTTCATCATGTTCAGACGACGTTCGTTGATCAGCAGGGTCTGGTGCTTCTGCCATTCGTCCCAGGCTTGCTTGGAAACGTTGTTGAAGATGTCCTCACCTTTGGCACCTGGGTAGGGTGGGCGGTCCAGGCCGGGGAGTTCCTGCTTGTGTTTGCGGCACTGTACGGTGCGGGTCATGGCGTTTCTCCAGTATTTGCTGCGAGTGCATCGGCCGCGCGTTTCAGCAGTTTCTTCACTGGGGCGGCGAGGCCCAGGCGCGGCGGGGTGGCGAGGTTATACCAGAGCCAGTCAGCCTCGGCCACGGCAGCAGGCGCGGCGTCGACCTGCACCAACCAGGGCTCGATAGCCAGTTGGAAGTGGCTAAAGGTGTGGGTCAGGCCACTCAGTTCGCGTTGTGCGCCGAGCTGCAAGCCATGTTGGCTGGCCAAGCTGTTGATAGCATTCGCGTGCTCCAACTCTGGCAGGCTCCACAAGCCGCCCCAGAGGCCGCTGGACGGGCGCCGGTAAAGCAGCACCTCGCCGTTGCGGTTGGCGAAGATCGGCATCAGCGTGCGTTTCTGCGGCAGCGCCTTGCGCGGTTTCGGGATTGGGTAGCGGATTTCCAGGCCGAGCAGGTGCGCCTGGCAGCCACTTTTCAGCGGGCATAACAGGCAGCTGGGTTTGCTACGGGTGCACAGAGTGGCGCCCAGATCCATCATCGCCTGGGTGTAGTGGTTGACTCTGGCATGCGGGGTATAGCGCTCGGCTACATCCCAAAGCTGTTTCGCCACCTTTGGTTCGCCGGGATAGCCTTCCTGCGCCACGTAGCGCGCCAGGACGCGTTTGACGTTACCGTCGAGGATCGGTGCACGCAGGCCCATGCTCAGGCTGGCGATGGCGCCGGCGGTAGAGCGGCCGATGCCGGGAAGTTCGGTGAGCTGGTCGACATCGCGGGGAAATTCGCCCGCATGTTCGCGCATCACGATTTGCGCGGTCTTTTGCAGGTTGCGCGCGCGGGTGTAGTAACCGAGGCCTGTCCACAGGTGCAGCACTTCGTCTTCCGGCGCTGCGGCCAGGTCATTTACCGTCGGCAATGCAGCCATAAAGCGGTCGAAATAACCGAGCACGGTACTGACCTGGGTTTGCTGCAGCATGATCTCCGAGACCCAGACACGGTAAGGCGTTATGCCCTGTTGCCAGGGCAGATCCTTGCGCCCGTGGCTGTCGTACCAATTCAGTACTGCGTCAGAAAATTGCTCGGGGCTCATCGGTTGAACAGGCCTTTGAGTGCATCTTTCAGCTCGGGGCTGACTTTATCGCCAAGTTTTTCTTCAATCTTCTCATTGAGCTTGTTGCCGGCGAGTTTGGCGGCGACTTTACCCAGGCCGTCCTGATCCAGGCGGCAGGCCTTGCCGCCCATCTCTAGCGGGCCGCGGCAGCGCACCGGCCATTCGATGCCGACATAACGCTCGTTGACCTGGCAGGCCGGGTCAGGCATTTCGCGTTGATCGCCAGTGATGGTGATGCCGGCGCGGTAGTCGAGGCCGAGGATGCGCAGGTCCAGGTCGCCCTTGCCGCTGACTGCCAGGCCCGGAATGACGGCCTTGAGGTCGGGGTTGTGCGCCACACCGTTGCGCAGGATCAGGCTGCCTTGCAGGGTCTCGAAGGGCGTGTCCTTGCCGCGCGGGTCGCTGCTCAGGGATTTGCGGTTGAGCGTGGCGATGCCACGGCACAGCTGCTGTTCCAGATTGGCGTCGACCAGTACGCCGTCATTCAGCATGAAGCTGGCGTCGCCCGTCAGGCCATCAACCCAGGCGCGCTGGCTGTTGCCGCTGGTAGTCAGGTTGGCGTTGAAGTCCAGCAGGCCTTTGACGGGTGATGGTTGGTCGGGCTTTTTCAGGAATGGCTCAACCGGGATGCTGCTGAGATTCTTCTGCACGCTGAGCAACGGCACGGCTGGGCGTACATCGATGCTGGCCTTGGCATTGAAGCTGCCGTTGCCGATAGTGCCGCGCAGATCCTGCAGGGTCAGCAGGCCGCCTTTGCTTTGCGCCTTGGCGCTGAAGTCGCTGATCACCTGCTGTTGGGCAGTGAGCTGATCGAGGCCGAGGTCGAGTTGCATGTCGAGCTTGCGCAGCAGTTCGATCGGCAGCACTTCGCTGCTGCTCCAGGCGTGCTGGGTCGGTGCGTCGGGCAGCGGTGTGCTACCGCTTTGTCCGGCACTGGCGACGCTGGCCTTGACCTCGGCCTTGCGAGCGGCGCCGGCATCCTGGGTGTCCTTGGACGGTGCCGGCAGGTAGCGGTCGAGGTTCAGCTGGTCGCCCTTGAGCTGCACGCGCAGGGCCTGTTTGGCGAAGTCGGCTACCGCCAGTTGCCCGCTGAAGTGGCTGTCATCCAGGGTCAGCTTGAGGTCTTCAAGAGTCAGGCCGTTGTCGGTGCCGCTGAGGCGGGTGACCAATTCGAACTGGCTGAGGGTCTTGTCATCGTTCATCGGTGGCAGTTTCTGGCCGATGGTGGCGAGGAACTCGCGCAGGTTGAGTGGCGCGATGGACAGGCCACCGCTGAGTTTTGGCTGCTTGTCGAGGTCGCGGATTTTCAGCTCGCCCAAGGCGCGCAGCTGGTTGCCGGAGAGTTTCAGGCTGTTCCATTCGGCAACCTGGGCGGCCAGGTCGACCAGCAGCTGGCCCTGCGCCGAGTAGGTCAGGGTCTGGCCATCGAAGGGCTCGCCGGACACTTCGCCGGAAAATTTGGCGTCTTCCAGCTGATAGCGCTTGAGGGCGCGGTCGAAGCGCAGTTCGCCTTGCAGCTCGCTACGGGCGCGCAGCACCGGTTTGTTGAGGCCGAAGAAGGCGCTGAGTTTGACCGGGATGCCAGCACCTTCACGGATCGCCCCGGTGGTCAGCTGGATGCTTTCTGCGCTGAATTGCTGGCCTTTCTGTGCGTCGTGGTAGTCGATGCGCGCGCTGTTGACGATCAGGCTGTCGATATCCAGTTTCAACGGCTGGCTGCTTTCGCCTGGCTCGGTGGCTGGTCTGTCGGTCTGTGCGCTATCGGTGCTCGGTGCTTGGGCGTCGGCTGTTGGAGTCGTGGCGCTGGCCGGTTTGCCGACGTCTTCCCAGTTGCTGCGGCCTTTCTCGTCGCGCTGCAGGTTGAGGTTGAGGCCATCAATGCGGATGTCGCTCATCTGCACTTCTTTGTGCAGCAGTGGCAGCACGCGTACCGACAGGCCGAGCAGGCGCAGGTCGGCGAACGGTTTGTCTGGAGTGCTGACGCTCGCGAGGGTGGCGTCGGTCAGCTCCAGGCCGAGCCAAGGGAACAGGCTCCAGCCGATATCGCCCTTGAGGGTCAGCTCCAGGTTGGCCTTGTCGCGTGCAAGTTGGCGAATTTCATCTTTGTAATCGTTGGGATCGAACAGGTGGGTAAGGGCAAAGCCCAGCGCCACGATGATCAGCAAGAGCCCGAGAAAAAACAGGCCGAGAATTTTGCCGAGCGCTTTCATGTGCGAATCCTTGTTTCGAAACGAGATGGTGAAGAGCTGCAATTCCAGCCGGCGAGTATAGCGCCAGCGTTTTTACCTTGACCGCCGACAGTCCCGTTTACGCGGTGATTTTGCAAGCGGCTTTTGCAGGTGCGCAGCGTGGCTGGCTCTGGTCGGGCCCGTCGCGCCTGGGCTTTCTAATCGTCTGCTCTGGCAGTTGGATAGGCAAGTTGGGGGCCGGTTCCCTGCTCGGGGTGAGTTTCCCCACGCGCTCGCGCAGGCTGCGAGGCTTCGGTTGGGCTAATAGTCTGTGCCTCTGATCGCCGCCGGTAGCCGCCCAGGCGGATGCCCGCCTATAATGCCAGCCTTTTTCCGTGGGCAATTTCTGGAGCTGGTGATGGCCGAACGTACGGCATCCGTCGAGCGCAATACCCTGGAGACCCAGATCAAGGTCTCGATCAACCTGGATGGGACTGGTAAGGCCAAGTTCGATATTGGCGTGCCGTTCCTTGAGCACATGCTCGATCAGATCGCCCGTCACGGCCTGATCGATCTGGATATCCAGTGCAAGGGCGACCTGCATATCGATGACCACCACACCGTGGAAGACGTCGGCATCACTCTTGGGCAGGCTTTTACCCAGGCCATCGGTGACAAGAAGGGCATGACTCGTTACGGCCATTCCTACGTGCCGCTGGATGAAGCGCTGTCGCGCGTGGTGATCGACTTCTCCGGCCGTCCAGGCCTGCAGATGCACGTGCCATATACCCGCGCCGTGGTCGGCGGCTTTGATGTCGACCTGTTCCAGGAGTTCTTCCAGGGCTTCGTCAACCATGCTCTGGTCAGCCTGCACATCGACAACCTGCGTGGCACCAACACCCACCACCAGATCGAGACGGTGTTCAAGGCATTCGGCCGCGCCCTGCGCATGGCCGTGACGCTGGATGAGCGCATGGCCGGGCAAATGCCGTCGACCAAGGGCTGCCTGTAAATGCAGACAGTTGCAGTAATCGACTACGGCATGGGCAACCTGCACTCGGTGGCCAAAGCCTTGGAGCACGTCGGTGCCGGCAAGGTGCTGGTGACCAGTGATGCCCAGGTGATTCGCGAAGCCGATCGCGTGGTATTCCCCGGTGTGGGTGCGATCCGCGATTGCATGGCCGAGATCAAGCGCTTGGGCTTCGACAGCCTGGTGCGTGAAGTCAGCGCGGATCGGCCGTTTCTCGGCATCTGCGTGGGCATGCAGGCGCTGCTGGAGCACAGCGAAGAGAACGATGGCGTTGATTGCATTGGTCTGTTCCCCGGCAAAGTGCGCTTCTTCGGCAAGGACATGGTCGAAGACGGCGAGCCGCTGAAGGTGCCCCACATGGGCTGGAACGAGGTGGCGCAGTCGGTCAAGCACCCGCTGTGGCACAACATTCCGGACCTGGCGCGTTTCTACTTCGTGCACAGCTATTACATCGAGGCTGGTAACCCCAAGCAGGTGGTCGGCCGTGGCCATTACGGCAAGGACTTCGCCGCGGCGCTGGCTGAAGGCTCGCGCTTTGCCGTGCAGTTCCACCCGGAAAAAAGCCACACCCACGGCCTGCAGCTGCTGCAGAACTTCGCCGCTTGGGATGGCCGCTGGTAAATGAGCCGGCCCAAGCAAAAGCCGCCGCTGATGACCTTGAGTGCCGAGCAGGAGCGTGAAGCCTGCCTGGTGCTCAAGCGGTTCATGGCCGAGCGCTTTGAGCTGGAGCTGGGCAGTTTCGAGGCCGCTGAGGTGCTCGAACTGTTTGCCCGCGAGATTGCACCGCACTACTACAACCGGGCGATTTTTGATGTGCAGGCTCACCTGAAAGAACGGTTCGAGAGCATCGAAAGCGACCTCTGGGCACTCGAAAAGAGCTGACCCACCGAATTCACACGACTTGAGCAGGTTCAACCGATGCTGATTATCCCCGCTATCGATCTGAAGGACGGCGCCTGCGTGCGTCTGCGCCAAGGCCGCATGGAAGACTCCACGGTGTTTTCCGATGACCCGGTGAGCATGGCTGCCAAATGGGTCGAGGGCGGCTGCCGTCGTCTGCACCTGGTTGACCTCAATGGTGCCTTCGAAGGCCAGCCGGTCAACGGCGAAGTGGTCACCGCCATCGCCAAGCGCTACCCGACCCTGCCGATCCAGATTGGCGGTGGCATCCGCACTCTGGAAACCATCGAGCATTACGTGCGCGCTGGTGTCAGCTACGTGATCATCGGCACCAAAGCGGTGAAAGACCCGCAGTTCGTCACCGACGCCTGCAAAGCCTTCCCCGGCAAGGTGATTGTCGGCCTGGACGCCAAAGATGGCTTCGTCGCCACCGACGGTTGGGCGGAAGTGTCGACTGTGCAAGCGACTGACCTGGCCAAACGTTTCGAGGCTGATGGCGTCTCGGCCATCGTTTATACCGACATCGCTAAAGACGGCATGATGCAGGGCTGCAACATCGAAGCCACGGCGGCCCTGGCGGCGGCCAGCCGTATCCCGGTGATCGCCTCCGGCGGCATTCATAACCTGGGCGATATCGAGAAGCTGCTGCTGGCGCGTTCGCCCGGCATCATCGGCGCCATCACCGGCCGTGCCATCTATGAAGGCACCTTGGATGTGGCTGAAGCGCAGACCTTCTGCGACAACTTCAAGGGCTGATTCGTCTGCTCTGGCGGTGCACGCTGCCTGGGCGGCCCCGCGATACCCTACGGAAATACCGATATGGCACTGGCTAAACGCATCATCCCCTGCCTCGACGTGGACAACGGCCGCGTGGTCAAGGGCGTTCAGTTCGAGAATATCCGCGACGCCGGTGACCCGGTGGAAATCGCCCGGCGTTACGACGAACAGGGTGCTGACGAGATTACCTTTCTCGACATCACCGCCAGCGTCGACGGCCGCGACACCACGCTGCACACCGTCGAGCGCATGGCCAGCCAGGTGTTTATCCCGCTAACTGTCGGTGGCGGCGTGCGCACCGTGCAGGACATCCGCAACCTGCTGAATGCCGGCGCGGACAAGGTGTCGATCAACACCGCTGCAGTGTTTACGCCGGAGTTTGTCGGCGAAGCCGCTTCGCGCTTCGGCTCGCAGTGCATCGTCGTGGCCATCGACGCGAAGAAAGTTTCCAAGCCGGGCGAAGCGCCGCGCTGGGAAATCTTCACTCATGGCGGGCGCAAGCCCACCGGCCTTGATGCGGTGCTCTGGGCCAAGAAGATGGAAGACCTCGGCGCCGGTGAAATCCTCCTGACCAGCATGGATCAGGACGGCGTGAAGAGCGGTTACGACCTCGGCGTGACCCGCGCCATCAGTGAAATGGTCGGCATCCCGGTGATTGCCTCCGGTGGCGTCGGCAACCTGCAGCACCTGGCAGACGGCATCATCGAAGGCAAAGCAGCGGCCGTACTAGCGGCGAGCATCTTCCACTTCGGTGAATACACCGTCCCGGAAGCCAAGGCCTACATGGCCGCTCGCGGGATTGTCGTGCGTTAAACCTCGCTGGCCGGCAGCCCTGTCAGCGAGTTGGCAGGTCAGTGAGCGTTGCTGCCTTGTGCGAAGGGGCAACGAGTTGTGCGCCAGCGTCACCCCGTAAGCCGTTTCCCGTAAGGGCTGTTCAAACCGCTGCGCATCGCACTCAATGCCGTACGTTTGCCGTGCGCGTATGACGATTGTTGTGACTGCCCTGAATCAGAGCTGGATTAGACATGCAAGTTGATGCTGTTATTACTTGGGTTGATGGAGGCGACGCCAATTGGCGGGCCAAGCGTGAATATCACTCAGGTGAACCGCACCAAGACTTTCTGCCCTTTGCCAACGGCGAGGGCCGCTATCGAGATAACGACGATTTGTTGTTTTTGCTTCGCTCGATGGAGCAGTTCTGGGGCATAGACGGCAACATCTTTATTGTCACCGATCAGCAAGTACCGGACTTTATCGCGGAGCACCCTCGGCTGCGCATCGTTGACCATTCGCAGATTCTGGATGCGCGCTATCTTCCGACATTCTCATCCCGGGCGATCGAATCGGCGCTGCACCATATCCCCGACCTAGCGGAACACTTCGTTTCATTCAACGATGATCAAATGCTAACTCGGTATGTTCAGCCCAAAGACTTTTTCAGCGCGGTTGGCGCTATGGTGTTCTTAACCCGAGAGGCTATTCCAACCAGTGATGCCGATCTACAGCTGTCGGGTCATAACGATGCCAGTAACGCACGGCACTGGATGCAAAAAAACTATGGCGCATCGAGCATCGCGTTCATCCCTGAGCACGCCCCCAAAGGCATTCGTAAGAGCTGGATGATGGAGCTTGAAGCGGCGCACCCTGATATTTTCGACGAGGTCCGTCAGGAAAAATTCAGGCGCAGGACAGGTCAAAGCATCCTGGCTAATTTATACCTTGATTGGTGTGCGACCCATGGACGAGCAGATATTGACTGGGAGCAGTGCCGCTACCTGTTCACCGATGATGTGGAGAATGACCGGGTGGCGTCGCTGCTTGACTCGCTCGGGCGTCATCTATGCATCTGCATCAACGACACGACTGACGACCGCTCAGACATCGCAAAAATGCGCGATAAGCTGGATCGAATACGCACAGAGCTGTTCCCGCGTCCGAGTTACTTTGAATCATCACGCGGCTCCGCATCTGTTAGCTCATAAGCTCGCGCACCCTCAGATGTAATCGCGCCTTGTGGTCCCTAGTTGCGTAGACACCCCAAACCTCACCATGTGCCGCCGCTAGGCGGAGCTACAAATACGCCCGCGTGGCCCCACTCATTTAAAAATGAAGCAATTAACGGCTAGCTCGGCGATGTCTACATGTGGCCGCTGGTTTGGGCCTATCAACAGGCAGCCCTGCCGGCCACTGCTGCGGGCGAGTCGACAGCAAAATGTCGACTCGCCCGCTAAAATCAGATTGTCTGCGTTCGGGTTGATACTTTCAGCATCCCGCAGCGCCCCTCTTTCTATAAATGGCATTTCCAAACACGGAGTTCTTATGTCCGCTATCCGGCTATTCACCGCAGTGTGGCTGTTGTGTGCTGTCAGTCTGGCTCGTGCGGAGCCTCTGGTTCTGCTTACTGAAAACCTGCCGCCGTTCAGCATGGCGGCTAACGCCGGCAACTTCGCCAAGGATGCTGATGTTCAGGGCATCAGCAGCGACACGGTGCGGGCGCTGTGCAGCAAGGCGCAGCTTGAGTGCCAGATGATCCTGCGCTTCCCGTGGGATCGTCAGTACAAGCAGGCATTAGAGAACAAAGGGTATGGGGTGTTTTCCACGATTCGTACGCCGGATCGTGAGTCGTTGTTCAAGTGGGTTGGGCCGATTGCCGTGAGCGACTGGGTGTTGCTGGCCAAGGCCGATAGCAGCATCACGTTGAACAGCCTGGATCAGGCCGGTGCCTACAAGATCGGCGGTTATCGCAATGATGCGATTTCACAGTTTCTGATCGACCGTGGCGTGACGGTACAAACCAGCCTGCAGGACAAGGAAAACCTCAACAAGCTGGAGAAGGGCGTGATCGACCTGTGGGCCACCGATGAAGTCGGCGGGCGCTACATGGCTAAGCAGTCGCCACTGGGTGCGCTCAAGGTGGTACATCGCTTTAACAGTGCTGACCTCTACTTGGCGCTGAATAAAGAGACACCCGATGATGTGGTGCAGAAGTTGCAAAAAGCCTTGGACGATATGCGCGCTCAAGGTGGATTGACCGCTATCAAAGACGGTTATCTTTAACCCGCTGCTGTCGATCTCCTCGGCAAACCTGGGCTGGGCTTAGCCGGACGTGCTGGGTATGCTTGCATGCTCAGCCCAACTATCGATGTGAGACATCATGTTTAAACACTTACTAGCCGCCCTTGCCGGCACAGTTATGGTGCTTGCGGGCAGTGCTCGGGCCGAAATTGACCCGAACTACCGCATGGTTCTACTGACCGAGAATTTCCCGCCTTACAACATGGCGATCAACGGCAAGAACTTCGCTCAGGAAGACAATATTGACGGCATTGCCGTGGACATCATCCGTGAGATGTTCAAGCGTGCCGGCATTCAATACAACATGACCCTGCGCTTCCCTTGGGACCGCATCTATAAGCTGGCGCTGGAAAAGCCTGGCTATGGCGTGTTTGTTGCGGCGCGCTTGCCGGAGCGTGAGGCGCTGTTCAAGTGGGTCGGTCCGATTGGCCCGGATGACTGGGTGTTGCTCGGCAAGGCCGATAGCAGCATTACCCTGAACAGTCTGGATGACGCTAAACAGTACAAGGTTGGCGCCTACAAGGGCGACGCGATTGCCGAGCACTTGGTGGAAAAAGGTCTGGAGCCGATTACCGCTCTGCGCGACACGGAAAACGCCAAGAAGCTGATGGCCGGTCAGATTGATCTGTGGGCCACCGGCGACCCCGCCGGCCGCTACCTGGCCAAGCAGGAAGGCATCTCCGGGCTGAAAACCATTCTGCGTTTCGATAGTGCAGAGTTGTATCTAGCGCTGAATAAAGAAGTGCCGGATGAAGTTGTACAGAAGCTGCAAGCCGAGCTGGACAAGATGCGCAGCGAAGGTTTTGTCGACGATATTCTGAACAACTACCTGTAATACGCAAAACCAGTGGGCCGGTCACAAACCGGCCCGCGGCCATGGATGGTTGACGCCACGTACCATACGTCGCCGGGCACCCGCCCGAGCAAGGATGCCGCTAGCCATAATCACAATTCATGCGAGCGGAATGACCTATGTTGAAAACCCTGAAAGCCAGCCTGTTGTTCGGGCTTGTTCTGAGTGCCTGTGCTGCCCGTGCAGAGCTTCCAGCCGATTACAAAGTGGTGTTGCTGACCGAGAACTTCCCGCCGTTCAACATGGCTGTGGATGACAAGAACTTTGCCCGTGATGACGGTATCGACGGCATCAGTGCCGAGATTGTCCGTGCGATGTTCAAGCGTGCCGGCATCAACTACACGCTGACCCTGCGCTTCCCTTGGGACCGCTTGTACCGCCTGACCCTGGACAAACCCAACTACGGCTTGTTCTCCACCACGTTCACCGCCGAACGTCAGCCTCTGTTCAAGTGGGTGGGGCCATTGGCTAAAACAGGTTGGGTGCTGCTGGCGGCGCCGGGTAATAACGTCAGTGTCGCTAGCCTCAAAGATGCAGCGCAGTATCAAATTGGCGCCTACAAAAATGACGCGGTTAGCCAGCATCTGGAAAGCCAGGGGCTGAGTCCGGTCAATGCGTTGCGTGATCAGGAGAACATCAAGAAGCTGCTCAGCGGCAAGATCGACCTGTGGGCTACCACTGATCCCGTGGGGCGCTATCTGGCCAAGCAGGAGGGCGTCAGTGGTCTGAATACCGCGCTGCGCTTTAACGAGGCTGAGCTGTACCTGGCGCTTAACAAGGACACCCCGGATGAGGTGGTGCAGCGTCTGCAGAAAGCATTGGATGAACTGCGCGCCGAAGGCTTTATTGATGAGATGACCAATAACTACCTGTAGTCTCAGGCGTTATAAAAAAGCCCGACCTTGATTACTCAAGGTCGGGCTTTTTTAGTGCTGTGCCTCTAAAGGTGAAGGCTAGTCGCCGCGGGTGACGCTCAGGCCCTTGAGCAGGTTGAGGGCTTGGCTGAGCTGGTAGTCGTCATCCTGTGGGCGTGCCGGTGCGCTGGTCTTGCCTTTGCTCGGCTTATCGGCACCGCCGTTGCCATTGCCCAGGTGACCTTGCAGGTCGGCTTCCTTGATGGTTTCGTCGCCCTGTTCGCGAGTCAGCTTGGCGCGCGCCACTTCGATGTCCGGCACGATGCCTTGAGCCTGAATCGAGCGGCCGTTAGGCGTGAAGTACAACGCCGTGGTGAGCTTCAGGGCTCGATCATTGTTCAGTGGCAGCACGGTCTGTACCGAGCCCTTGCCGAAGCTATCAGTGCCCATCAGCACGCCACGTTTGTGATCTTGCAGGGCACCGGCGACGATTTCGGAGGCCGAGGCGCTGCCGCCGTTGATCAGCACGACCAGGGGCACGCCTTCGCTGGCGTCGGCCGGGTCGGCATTGAAGCGCAGTTCGGAGTTGGCGATGCGTCCTTCGGTGTAGACGATCAGGCCTTTCTTGAGGAAGTGATCGGTGACTTCCACGGCTGCCTGCAGCACGCCGCCAGGGTTGTTACGCAGGTCGAGCACTAGGCCGCGCAGCTTCTTGCCGTTTTCCTTGCGCAGTTTGGCCAGGGCTTTGCCGACTTCTTCGCCGCTGTTGACCTGGAACTGGGTGATGCGTATGTAGCCGTAGCCATCGTCAAGCAGCTGGCTCTTCACGCTCCTGACCTTGATCACGGCGCGTGTCAGTTCAACATCGAAGGGCTTGCCGCCTTCACGCACTAAGGTCAGTTCGATGTCACTGCCAGCTTTGCCGCGCATCTTCTCCACGGCTTCCATCAGCGATAGGCCCTTGGTGGGCTGGCCGTCGATCTTCACGATAAGGTCGCCTGGCTGGATGCCGGCCGCAGAGGCTGGGGTGTCATCAATCGGCGAGACCACCTTGAGGAAGCCATCCTCGGTGCCGAGCTCAATGCCCAGGCCGCCGAATTCGCCGCTGGTGCTCTCCTGCAAGTCGCGGAAGGCTTCCGGCTCCAGGTAGGCCGAGTGCGGGTCAAGGTTGCTGAGCATGCCCTTGATCGCGTTTTCCAGCAGGGTTTTGTCCGTGACCGGCTCAACATAGGCGGACTTGATGCGATCCATCACCTCGGCAAAGGTGCGCAGGTCGTCCAGCGGCAGTGGCGCGCTGTCGTTGGCGGTGGCCGGTGCTTCGGCTGGCGCGGCAAAGGCGGCAGTGCTACCTAGCAGGGTAACGGCCAGCGCGAGGGCGGTGAGGCGGAACAGATGCGGCATGTCGAACTTACTCCTGTCCTGAATCGGTAATCGCAGCACTTATCCTTGTGCGCGGCACCATTGAGCGGGGTCGATCGGGCGGCCCTGCTGGCGAATTGCGAAATACAGTGCTGAGGTTTCCTGGCCACCGCTGTTGCCAACGGTGGCGATGGCTTCGCCGGCCTTGACCACATCCCCGGCGTCTTTGAGCAGGCTCTGGTTATGCCCGTAGAGGCTCAGGTAACCGTTGCCATGGTCGAGAATGACCAGAAGCCCGGCGCCACGCAACCAGTCGGCAAACACCACGCGCCCGCCATGCACGGCATGCACCTGGCTGCCAGCGGAAGCGCCGATCAGCACGCCGTCCCATTTGGTACGGGCATCGCCGCCACGCGGTGTGCCGTAACGGGCCACCAGGCGACCATTAACCGGCCAGGGCAGTTTGCCGCGCGCTTTGGCAAATGGGCCGCCGAAGCTGGCGCCAGAACTTACCAGTGGACCTGTCGGCGCGGAATTAGTGCTGTTGCGCGATTGTTCACGTTCGGCGAGCAGGGCTTGTTGACGCGCGGCTTCAGCTTCACGGGCCTGGCGGGCAAGGGTTTCTTCAATGGTTTTCAGCACGCGGGCAAGGTTGGCTTGTTCCTGCTGGCGGGCCTTGAGCTTCTGGTCGCGGGCGGAAAACTCCTTGTTTAGCTTGGCTAGGGCCAGCTGACGCTCCTTTCGTACGCTGGCGAGCTGTTCGCGGCGGCCATCCAGAGCACTTTTCTGCTCCAGTAACTGGTTCTGCTGGTTGGCGATATCCTGCTCGACGTTAGCCAGCTGGCGCAGGGTTTCATTGAAGGTCGCAAGTTGTTCCATGCGCGCTTCGCTGAGGTAGTCGTAGTAGGTCAGGGTGCGTGAGAACTTTTCTGGGTTCTGCTGGTTGAGGAGCAGCTTGACGTACTCCTGGCGCCCGCTCTGGTAAGCGGCGCGCGCCTGGATGCCGATCAGGCGTTGCTGTTCAAGGCGCGCGCCCTCAAGTTTTTTTTTCTCGGTACCGAGGCGCTGGATTTCCTCTTCGCTTTTTTTCAGGTCCTGCTGCAGGCCTTTGACCTGCTTCTCCAGTTGGCCCATCTCGCTTTCGGTTTTCTTCAGGTCTTTCTGCACGCCGGATTTTTCCTGCTGCAGCTTTTCCAGCAGTTGCTTTAGCTCGGCGACATCGGCGCGCGCGGCATCCAGTTGCTTCTGCGCATCGCTCTTCTCGTCGGCGATCGCAGGCGTCAGCAGGAGGGTCAGGAAAATAACGGCGAGGGCACGAAACATGGGGCGGGCGACACCTGAATTAAGAACGCACCTAGTATGCCTAAAAAATGGCCGGGAGCCATGGTTAACGTCACGTTGCGACGGCCCGCAGGCCAGGCATTGCACCTGGCTGCGGGCAGTTGCTTAGTTCAGCTCGACGATGCTGGTGCCGGTCATTTCCGCCGGTACCGGCAAACCCATCAGAGTCAGCAGGGTCGGGGCTACGTCGGCCAGTACACCGCCTGAACGGATTGTCGCCGGGCGTTTGCCAACGTAGATGAAGGGCACGGGCTCGCAGGTGTGTGCGGTGTGCGCCTGGCCGGTGCTTTCATCCGCCATCTGCTCGACGTTGCCGTGGTCGGCGGTGATCAGCGCTTCACCGCCGACTTTATCCAGTGCGGCAACGATACGGCCGACGCAGCTGTCCAGGCATTCCACCGCCGCCACAGCCGCCGCGAACACCCCGGTATGGCCAACCATGTCGCCGTTGGCGTAGTTGACGATGATCACGTCATAACGCTGGTTTTCGATGGCATCGACGATCTTGTCGGTGACTTCTGGTGCGCTCATCTGCGGCTGCAGGTCATAGGTGGCGACGTTTGGGGACGGGATCAGAATGCGCTCTTCACCGGCGAAGGGTTCTTCACGGCCGCCGGAGAAGAAGAAGGTGACGTGGGCATATTTTTCGGTTTCGGCGATGCGCAGTTGGGTCTTGCCGTTATTCGCCAGGTATTCGCCGAGTACGTTGGTCAGGGCTTCCGGCTTGTAGGCGCTGGGCGTCGGGATGCTCGCGGCGTACTGGGTGAGCATGACGAAGCCGGCCAGTTGCGGCACGCGCGTGCGCTCGAATTCCTTGAAGCCCGGCTCGACAAAGGCGCGGGTCAGCTCGCGTGCGCGGTCGGCGCGGAAGTTCATAAAGACTACGGCGTCGCCGTCTTCCATCCGCACGGGCTCGCCAATGGTGGTGGCTTTGACGAATTCATCGCTTTCGCCACGCTCGTAGGCAGCATTCAGGCCTGCCACGGCAGTGGCCGCGTTGAACTGGCCGTTACCGTCGACCAGCAACCCGTAGGCCTGCTCGACGCGGTCCCAGCGGTTGTCGCGGTCCATGGCGAAGTAACGGCCGCTGAGGCTGGCGATGCGGCCCTTGCCGAGTTTGGCGAAGGTGGCGTCAAGCAGTTCAATGGACGGCTGTGCGCTTTTCGGTGGGGTGTCACGGCCGTCGAGGAAGGCGTGCAGGTAGATTTTTTCTGCACCGCGCTGAGCGGCGAGTTCGGCCATGGCCACCAGATGGTCCTGGTGGCTGTGCACGCCACCATCGGAGAGCAGCCCGAGGATATGCACGGCTTTGCCAGCGCTGACAGCTTTATCGACTGCAGCGGTGATGGTTGGGTTGGTGAAGAACTCGCCATCACGAATGGCTTTGGTCACTCGGGTGAAGTCTTGATACACCACGCGGCCGGCACCGAGGTTCATGTGGCCGACCTCGGAATTGCCCATTTGCCCGTCTGGCAGGCCGACGTCCATGCCTGAACCTGAGATCAGGCCGTGGGGCTGGGTGGCGCGCAGGTGGTCATAGACCGGCGTGTTGGCGGCCATGATGGCGTTGGATTCGGGGCTGTCACTGTGGCCGAAGCCATCGAGGATGATCAGTACCAGGGGTTTGGGCGTGGCGCTCATAAAGCTGGTTCGCTCTGGGTCGATGGGCGGGAAACAAGGCTGGGCATTTTACGGCCAAGTGTGGAAAACGTCACCGCCGGGCGGGGTTTGGCCGACCTGTGCGGCTGTGTATACTGGCCGACATTTTACCGCCCCGGAACCGCACAATGCTTGCCAACTTGATTGAATTTGCCACTACCCACTATGTCCTGAGCGGTTTGTTCGCAACTCTGCTCGCGCTGCTGATCTTTACCGAAGCGCGCAAGGGCGGACAGAGCCTGAGCAGCCGCGAGCTGACTGCCCTGGTTAACAGCGAGCAGGGCGTGGTGTTGGATATCCGCGGGCAGAAGGACTTTTCCGCTGGGCATATCGTCGGTGCACTGAATATTCCGTTCGAGAAATTCGCCGCTCGTATGGTTGAGCTGGACAAACACAAGGCCAAAACCATCATCGTGGTTGATGCCATGGGCCAGCACAGCGGCGGTGTTTGCCGTGACCTGAAAAAGGCCGGCTTCACCGCGGCCAAGCTGTCCGGTGGGATTGCCAGCTGGCGTGGCGACAACCTGCCATTGGTGAAGTGAGATGCAGCCTGTCGTCATCTATTCCAGCGATTGGTGCCCGTACTGCATCCGCGCCAAACAACTGCTGACGCACAAAGGCGTGGCCTTTAACGAGATCAAGGTTGATGGCAAGCCAGATGTGCGTGCTGAAATGACCCGCAAGGCGCGCCAGACCTCTGTGCCGCAGATCTGGATCGGCGACACCCATGTGGGTGGTTGCGATGATCTTTACGCCTTGGAGCGCGCGGGCAAGCTCGACGCGCTGCTCAAGGCTTAATTCCCTGTTTACCCGTACCTAACGACAAGAAGGCTTTGCCATGACAGAACAAGCTAGCAACGGCGCCGCTCAGGGCGAACAAAACCCACAGTTCTCCCTGCAGCGTATCTATGTACGTGACCTGTCCTTCGAAGCGCCGAAGAGCCCGGAAATCTTCCGTCAGGAGTGGGCGCCTAGCGTTGCCATGGACCTCAACACCCGTCAGAAGGCGCTGGATGGCGACTTCCATGAAGTGGTGCTGACCCTCTCGGTAACCGTGAAAACTGGCGAAGAAACCGCCTTTATCGCTGAAGTTCAGCAGGCCGGCATCTTCCTGATCAAGGGGCTGGATGCGGCGTCCATGAGCCATACCCTGGGTGCGTTCTGCCCGAACATCCTCTTCCCCTATGCTCGCGAAACTCTGGACAGCCTGGTTGTGCGTGGCTCGTTCCCGGCGCTGATGCTGGCGCCGGTGAATTTCGACGCCCTCTACGCTCAGGAACTGCAGCGTATGCAGCAGGCTGGCGAAGCGGCCACCGCACACTAAGGTTTGCGGCTGAAACAGAAAAACGCCCTACGGGGCGTTTTTTTATGGCCTGCCATCCCTGGCGGCCACCCTGCGGGCCGTCGCTTCGCGACGTTAAAAATTGCTCCTGGCAATTTTTATGCGCGCTACTGGGCGTTGGCAAACCCCTGTTGGCGCCAGGCTTCATAGACGGCCACAGCGACGGTATTGGACAGGTTCAGGCTGCGGCAGCCTTCGCGCATCGGCAGGCGCAGGCGCTGCTCGGGCGGCAGGCTGTCGCGAATCTCCTGAGGCAGGCCGCGGCTTTCCGGGCCAAACAGGAAGGCATCGCCAGGCTGATAGCTAACGTCGTGGAATGCCTGCGAGCCCTTGGTGGTAAAGGCGAACACGCGCGGTTGGCCGATGCTCGCCAGGCAGCTGGCTAGGTCGGCGTGGCGCTGCAGGGTGGCGTATTCGTGATAATCCAGCCCGGCGCGGCGCAGGCGTTTGTCATCCAATTCGAAGCCCAGCGGCTCGATCAGGTGCAGGTGGCAGCCGCTGTTGGCGCAGAGCCTGATAATGTTGCCGGTATTGGGCGGTATTTCCGGTTGAAAAAGGATGACGTGAAACATGCGCGGCTCCGAGCTTGAAGACGAGCAGCATTCTACAGACCCGCGCCCCCGTCCGTGGGTACGGGTAATTGCTTCATTGGGTGTGTTTGGATTTTTGATTGGTTTGATGATTGGCCGGATGTTCCAGCCTGACCCATTGTGGCTTGAGCGTGTTGACGTGCTGGAGCAGCGGCTGGAGTTCTGGTTCAACGTTGAGCCGGTGCCGCATGAAGAGCATGTGGGCGGTGTGGTGATCCTGCGCTTGCAGAGTTTTGGGCGCGAGCAGCAAGGCCAGTTAGAAGTACAGGGGCGCTTGGCCAACTGGCGTTTGCAGCGTGAGCGAAGGGATTTGGTCTTGAAGGTGGTGGCGGCCCGTCCTTTGCGCAGTGAATGGCGCGCTGAAGAGGTGGACGGGCGCTGGCGGCTGGTGGTCAGCCTGATGGAGCAATAAAAGAGGGGAATCCCCGGCCTGCCTGTACCAAGGTCCCCAAAACTGGGATTGCTTGAGTCTATGCAGGCTGTGTGCCAGTTTTATTACGTTGGCTGCAGGGCTAGTAAATAGGGGCTTAGAGCCTGGCGGCCGTTGTCGCCGATGACAGCTAGGGCTGGTGGGGATGAATCATAGCTGTGCATCGGGGTGGTGGATGTGCATTGCTTTGGCGCATTTCCCGCCTCGTTCATAGCGAAGGCCTTGGCGGTGATGGGCACAGCACGGGGCCGAGGCCTATGCTTTGTGTTATACAGTCTTCAACCAATGTATGGCCTTTTGATGTCGCGTGGCTATGCAGTGCTTTCTAGCAACTGGCGTTGCTATATGGCTGGCGAAGGTGTTGAGGTCAGGCGGTTGGGTGAGGGGCAGTCGAGGCACGGTTCCAGGCGTTGCAGCAGGGGGCATTGATCAGCATCAGGGGCGCGCCTGACAGCTATTCTAAACTGTGCGGCCGGCAGGATTGCCTGGGTCGCTATGGGTGGTGGGGTTTACAGTTGGCGTGGTTTGCTAAAAGAAAGATAAAAGTCGCCAATGGTTTGCTGGGCATCGAAACCAGTCCTGAAGGTATTGCGCTGGCACGCGTGCTACGTGAGACCGGCCAGCCGCCGCGCCTGCTGGAATGCCAATTCCATGAGGCCACAAGTGTTGAACAGCCTGCCTTGCTCAAGCGCCTGGTCAATGAGCTGGGCTTTGCCGGCATGCCGGTCAACCTGCTGTTGCACCCTGCGACTTACCAGATGTTGCTGCTCGACAGCCCTGATGTACCGGCCACTGAATTGCGTGATGCGATGCGCTGGCGAGTCAAGGAGCTGATCAGCGAGCCGCTCGAGAACGTCGTCGTCGATGCTTTCAATCTGCCAGAAGATGCCTACCGTGGGCGCTCACGTATGGCCTATTGCGCTGTCCTGAATAGGGCGCGGATGCACGCCTTGGGGGCCATGTGCAACGAGGCGGATTTGCGCCTGGGCAGCATTGATGTCACCGAAATGGCGTTCCGTAATCTGGGCGTGCTGGCTGGCAGCGAGGGCATGAGCCTGGCGCTGCTGCGTTTGCGTTCCAGTGAAGGGCTGATCGCTGTTCAGCATGGTGCCGATTTGTATATGGCGCGGCGCATCGAGCAGGGTCTCGACCAGGCGGACCCGGAGTTCTCGGCGATGACCCTGGAGATTCAGCGTTCGCTCGATTACTACGAAAGTCAGCTCGGTAAGGGGTACATCAACCGGCTGCTGCTGTTGCCCATGAAGCGCAATGGCGCCGCGGCCCTGCAAGCCTTGTCCAACGGCTTGGCGGTTAAGCTGCAGGCACTGGACTTGCGTGAGCTGTTTCCGGGCCAAGCCAGCGCCGAATTATCCGAGCAGGAGCAAGCCTATTGCATGGGCGCCGTAGGTGCGGCGCTGCGGCAGGAGGCTGGCTGATGCAAAACCTCAACCTGTATCAGCTTGAACGTACACAACAGAGTGGACCGCGTCCTGCGCAGATGTTGTTGGGATTAGGCGTCGTGTTGTTGCTGTGCCTGGGCCATGCCAGTTGGCAGGCCTGGCAGCTGCATCACGGCGCACAGCGTCTGGCCGAGAAGCAGCTGCAAGCACAGCAGGAAGAGGCCCAATTGGCATCGGCCCTTGGCAGTTTTATCGAGCCCACGCTGGATGAGCGATTACCCGAGGAGCTGGCTGCGCGCGAGCAGGGCAACCGTGAGTTGCAGCGAATGGTCGCTTACTTGCAGCTGCTAGGCAGCCAACGCAGTGCCGGATTTGTTGCACCGTTGGCGGCGCTGACTGAGCAACATCCCCCAAGTGGTTTGTGGCTGAACGGCAT
This sequence comes from Pseudomonas sp. WS 5011, assembly GCF_012985775.1. Classification (NCBI taxonomy): domain Bacteria; kingdom Pseudomonadati; phylum Pseudomonadota; class Gammaproteobacteria; order Pseudomonadales; family Pseudomonadaceae; genus Pseudomonas; species Pseudomonas sp. WS 5011. The sequence continues at coordinate 189,432 of NZ_JAAQXA010000007.1, read as the reverse complement.
CAGCCTGCGCGAGGGGGGGCGGCATATTCGTCTGCAGGGGCGCAGCCAGGACCAGGAGTTGCTGCCGGCGTACTTGCAGCGCCTGGGGCAGAGTGCCGTATTCAGCGGGCGTGAGTTCGCGCGTTTCGATGTGCAGCGTGGTGACGATCAACTGCTGCATTTTGACCTCTCGTCCCAGCTGAAGGATAAGGAGGCCGGCGATGAATAAGTGGCTACAGCGCTGGCAGGGTATGGCCACGCGTGAGCGCTGGCTGACGTATGGCGTGGCGCTGGGCCTGCTCGGGGTGCTCTATGTTCTGCTGGTTGGCGACCCCTTGAGCATGCGCCTGGCCAAGCAGCAGAGTGACTGGCAAGTGGCCGAAGGTCGTCGTGCTGAAGCCGAGAGTGCTCGGTTGGAATTGCAGCGTCGCACAGAGGCTGATCCCAATCAGCAATACCTCAGCGCCCTGAGCGCTGCAGCGGCGAATCGTGATGGGCTCATCCAGCAAATTGATCAGCACACCGCAGAGCTGATCACCCCGCAGAAAATGCAAACGGTGCTGCAAGAGCTGCTGCGCAAACAACCGCAGCTGCGTGTGCTGGGCATGAGTAGTTTCAGTGAGCCGGTACAGTTGGCTCCTGCCGAGCCGGCTGCGGCGCCAGTGAGCGCTGATAAAGCGCCGCCGACCCCAGCGGTGACACTCTATAAACATGGCTTGGAGCTGCAGCTGGAAGGTGGTTATTTCGACCTGTTGAACTACCTGCAAGCAGTGCACGCCAGCGGTTGGCAACTCAATTGGGACAGCCTGGATTATCAGGTTGGCGAGGCGGGCCCGAGCAAGGCCAGCATCCGTCTGAAACTCTACACATTGAGTCGGCATGCGGGGTGGGTCGGTGTCTAAAGTCCTGTTACTGAGTCTGCTATTGAGCAGTGCGGCGTTGGCCGACAATGTGGGTATCGACCCGACCCAGCCACCGCGCGAGCTGTTGCCTGCCGCTGCGGCCAGTGGCGACAGCCCGCTGATATTGCAAGCCATCGTGCGTGGTGCCCAGGGCAGTCGCGCAGTGATTGGTGGACAGAACCTGCGAGTCGGCGAGCGCTATGCCGATGCCCGGGTGCTGGCCATCCATGCGCAGTCCGTATTGATTGAGCGCCAGGGCCAGCAACAGCTGCTGCGCCTGGCTGAACCCGTTATGCAACCGAGCCGATGATGCCCATGATCAGATTTTTGCCCAGTGTCTGTCTTTTGAGCCTGAGCTGTCTGCTTGTGGCCTGCCAGACCTTCAAGGATGGTGACGCGCAACTCTATGAGCAGAGCGGCAAGTTGCTGGATGACAGCCTCAAGCAGGCTCAGGCCGCCCCCAAGGTGATGCCGCCGCTGGCCGTGCAGGCCGCGTTGATCCCGGCGCTGGGCAGCGGCTTCAGCAGTGGCCCGCGCTTTGATGTGGCGGCCAAGGACATGCCGGCGCGTGAGTTCTTTCTCAGCCTGATGGAGGGCGCTGGGCAGAACCTGGTGGTGCATCCAGACGTGAGCGGCACCATTACCTTCAGCCTGCGTCGTGTCACCCTCGATGAAGTGCTCGCAGCGGTACGCGACAGTTATGGTTATGACTTCCGCCGTACCAGCTATGGCTACCAGATCCTGCCCAATCAGGTGATTACCCGCAGTTACGACATCAACTACCTCAACCTGCAGCGTATCGGCCAGACCGATACACGGGTCAGCTCCGGGCAGGTGGAAAGCACCAGTAACAACAACGCGGGTAGCGGCGTCAGCAACAGCACCAACACCAGCGGCAACAGCAATACTGTGACCACCCTCAACGCCAGCCAGGTCAGCACTTCCAGCAATGTCGACTTCTGGAATGAAGTGCGCCAGGTGGTGGAAATGATCGTGGCGGGTGACAGCAACAGCAGCGTGATGGTCAATCCGCAGGCCAGTCTGCTGGTGGTGCGGGCGCACAGCGCTGCTCAGGAAAACGTCGCGCGCTTTCTTGAGCAGGCGCAGATCAACCTTCAGCGTCAGGTGATTCTGGAGACCAAAATCCTCGAGGTGCAGCTCTCCGACGGCTTCCAGGCCGGCATCAGCTGGGACCAGATTGGTGGCGATGTCAGCAGTAACCTGGGGGCTGCGGCGCTGAGTGGCCCAACTGGGGTCAATGGTGTATTCGGCATTGCCCTGACCCTGGGGGATTTCACCGGGCTGATCGAGTTGCTGGAGACGCAAGGTGAGGTACGTGTGCTCTCTAGCCCGCGTATCTCCACGTTGAATAACCAGAAAGCGGTGATCAAGGTGGGGACTGACGAATTCTTTGTCACCAATGTCTCCTCCACCGGCTCCACGGCCACGGTGGGCGGCGTTACTGAGCCGACCCAGGACATCACCCTGACGCCATTCTTCTCCGGCATCTCCCTCGACGTCACGCCGCAGATCGATCAGAACGACACCGTGACCCTGCATGTGCGGCCGACCGTCAGCCGTGTGCGTGATCAGAACAAGACCATCACCCTGGGCGAAGACAATGTATTCAACCTGCCGCTGGCGTTGTCCACCACGCGTCAGTCGGACTCCATCGTGCGTGCCCGCAGTGGCCAGGTGGTGGTGATTGGCGGCCTGCTGCAGAACAACAACGAAAACACCGACGCCAGCATTCCCTGGGCCAGCACCCTGCCGATCGTCGGCAACCTGTTCAAGCAGCAGCGCAAAGCACTGCAGCAGAGCGAGCTGGTGATTCTCATGCGGCCGCAGGTGGTCAGTGATGAGGTCTGGCTGAATGAGCTGCGCAAGAGTGCGCAAACCTTCAAAGAGCTGAGATAGGCCGATGTATGAAGCCTTCTTTGGTCTGCACGAAAAGCCTTTCGCGCTGACCCCGAACACCGGTTTTCTGGTGCAGCTGGCGCCCTATCAGGCGTGCCTCAACCTGCTGCGCGTGGCACTCGGTGAAGGTGAAGGGTTTATCAAAGTCACAGGGGAAGTGGGCACCGGCAAGACGTTACTCTGCCGCACGTTGCTCAATGAGCTCGACGCTGAGCGCTTTCAGCTGGCCTATTTGCCCAATCCGGGCATGAGCCCGACGGGCTTGCGCCAGGCCTTGGCGCGTGAGCTGGGTATTGAAGGTATTGAAGAGCTGGATACCCAGGCGGTGCTTGAGGCCTTGCACCGACGGCTGATTGAGCTGGCCGCCGCAGGCAAAAGCACGGTGCTACTGATTGACGAGGCCCAGGCACTGCCTACCGCGACTCTTGAAGCACTGCGTCTGCTGACCAACCTAGAAACCGAGCGGGCCAAACTGCTGCAGGTGGTGCTGTTCGGCCAGCCCGAGCTGGATGCGACCCTGGCGCGTCCGGAGTTTCGTCAGCTGCGCCAGCGCATCACCTTCTCCTATCAACTGCGTGCGTTGGATGTCAAAGACACCAGCCGTTACTTGAACGAACGTCTGGCGGTGGCCGGCTATCGTGGCGAGTCGCTGTTTGAAATGCCCGCAGTGCGGTGCTTGGTACAGGGCAGCGGCGGTATTCCACGATTGCTCAATATCCTGGCGCATAAAGCCTTGATGGTGGCCTTCGGTGAGGGGGTGCGGCAGGTGCGTGTCAGCCATGTCAAACGCGCCCAGCGCGATACTGAAGGTGCGCAACCTTTCCTGCATCGGCGCTCCCCCTGGTTGGGGTGGGGCATGTTGGCCGGTGTGTTGTCGATTATGTTGGTTGTGGGCGCGTGGCCCTGGCTGGCGCACTGGCGGGAGTGGCTGCCATGAGCCTGGTGAACGACATGCTGCGTGACCTGGAAACCCGGCGCGCCGCACCCAGTGAACGGCTGCAGTTGGATGGGCTCTATGCGGTGGATGAAACCGCTGTGACCCGCCGCGACCGATATGAGCGTCTGCGTCGCAGCGTTGTCGTGCTTGCGGTGGTGGCCGTGCTCGCTGTGCTACTTGGCCTGTTGGTTGATCGGCTGCTCAGCGCAGCGCCTGAGGTGGCCGCCGATACGCTGCCTGTTGCGCCCGCTTCAGCGGTACCGTCGCCGGTGCAGATACTCGACGTGCTGCCGCAACACGATGGCCGTGGCTTGGTGCTGCAGCTGCTGCTGGATCGCAGCGTGGCCTATCAGCGTAACGAAGAAAGTGGCGCTGTCAGCCTGCGCCTGAAAGATACCCAGCTGGCCGGTGAACTGCAGCAGGGGCGGTTGCAGCGCGATGGCCGGAGCATTTCCTGGCGGGTGGAGAACTCGGGTACGGATGTGCAAGTCCTGCTGGTCGGCCTGGGCAATAGTTTGGCAGTGTCTGACCGCCTTGAAGCGGCAGGTGACCGCTGGATGCTCTGGATAGACGTGCCGCTGAATGCGCCTGTTGAGGCGATTGATGCCCCTTTGGCACTGGATAACCTGCCCCCGGCCGAAGCCGAAACCGCGCACAGTGAAGCGCCACTGCCGGCGTGGGTCAGTGCGCCATTACCGACGCCTGTTTCCGCCTCGCCACCTCCACCCGCAGTACAACCCATAGCACCCGTTGCTGCGCCGCAGGTGAAGATTGCCGCGTATCAGCCCGACACCCTGACCTTGGCGCGTCAGGCTTTGCAGGGAGGCGACCACGCGCGCGCAATCAGCCTGCTGGAAACCCTGCAAAACTCCCGTGGCCATGACCCACAAGTGCTGCGCTGGTTGGCCCGCGCCTATCTGGCGGCCGACGATCAGCAGCGTCTCCTCGACTGGCTGCCCGCGCAACTGGCGCAACTGCCCGATGACAGTGAGCTACGCCTGATACTGGCACGCGCGCAATTGCAGGCCGGTGATACCCGTCGCGCCGTGGCGACGCTGGAGCAGAACCCGCCGCGCCTCGAACAGGAACCGACTTACTTTGCGTTGCTGGCCGCCAGCTATCAACAGACCGACCAATGGCAAAACAGTGCCGACTTGTACCAGCGTCTGCTCGCCCTGCGGCCCAGCCAATCAACCTGGCAACTCGGGCTGGCGATTGCCCTTGAGCAGCTCGATCAACCGGCCGAAGCTGGCCGCCATTACCGTCTGGCCCTCCTGGGTTCGGACCTGGACGACAGCACTCGACGCTTCGTCAGTGAACGCGCCAAGGCGCTTGGAGGCCTTTGATGAGTCAGGATGATGTTCGCCAGCGCAAGGTGCGCCTCGGTGACCTGCTGATCCAGGCCGGTTTGCTCAGCGATGCGCAGCTGCAACTGGCCCTGCAGGACCAGAAACGCACGGGCTCCAAACTGGGCCGCACAGTGGTTGATATGGGCTTTGTCGATGAGGTGCGCCTGCTCACCGCCTTGTCCGAGCAGATGAAGATCCCGTTTATCGATCTCAAACACTTCAAGTTCGACCAGGAGTTGGTGCAAAAACTGCCGGAGGCCATGGCCCGACGGTTCCGCGCGCTGGTGCTGTCGCGCGAAGGCGATGGCCTGCTGGTGGGCATGTCCGACCCGCTCGACCTGTTTGCCCTGGATGAAATGGACCGCATCCTCAAGGTCCGCGTGCGCCCGGCGGTGGTCCGCGAGGCCGAGCTGCTGGCGACGCTGGATACGGTGTACCGGCGCACCAGTGAAATTGCCTCGATTGCCGGTGAGCTGGAAGGTGAACTCAAGGACAGCGACTTCGACCTGTCCAAACTCGGTGCTGACAGCAACACCGAAGCGCCGGTGGTGCGCCTGCTGCAAACCCTGTTTGAAGACGCCGTGCAGATGAAGGCGTCGGACATCCACATCGAGCCCGACGAAGGCGTTGTGCGTATTCGTCAGCGCATCGACGGCGTGCTCAATGAGCAGGTGATGAAGGAGGCGCGGGTCGCTTCGGCCCTGGTGATGCGCCTGAAGATCATGTCCGGGCTGGATATTTCCGAAAAGCGCCTGCCCCAAGACGGCCGTTTCAATATCCGCGTTAAAGGCCACAACATCGATGTGCGGGTCTCGACCATGCCCGTGCAGTACGGCGAGTCAGTGGTCATGCGTTTGCTCGATCAAACCGGCGGGGTGTCCACCCTGGAAGCCAGCGGCATGCCGCCCGACATGCTGGTGCGCTTCCGTCGCCTGCTGCAACGCCCGTTTGGCCTGGTGCTGGTGACCGGGCCGACGGGTTCGGGTAAGACCACCACGCTGTATGCCGGGCTCTCGGAGCTGAACAGTCCGGAGAAAAAGATCATCACCGTGGAAGACCCGGTGGAATACCGCCTGCCACGCATCAACCAGGTGCAGGTCAACGCCAAGATCGACCTGAGCTTTGCCCGCGTGCTGCGCGCCGCACTGCGTCAGGACCCGGACATTGTGCTGATCGGTGAGATGCGTGACCAGGAAACTGCCGAAATCGGTCTGCGAGCGGCACTCACCGGTCACTTGGTGCTCTCGACCCTGCACACCAACGACGCCCTGACCTCGGCCATGCGCCTGATCGACATGGGTGCTGAACCCTTTCTCGTCGCCACCTCGCTGAATGCCGTATTGGCCCAGCGCCTGGTACGCCGGGTGTGCGAGAACTGCATGCAGGATCACACCCCGGATGCCCGTCAGCTGGTCTGGCTGGAAAACCTCTACAAAGCGCCGCTGCTCGGGCGCAGCTTCAAGCGTGGCGCAGGGTGTCACCAGTGCCACAACACCGGTTATGCCGGTCGCGTGGGGGTGTATGAATTGTTGGAAATGGATGACGGCATGATCGCCGCCCTGCGCCGCAATGACCCGCAAGGCTTTGCCGAAGCGGCCCAGACCAGTGCCCACTACCGGCCGCTCGCCGCCTGTGCGCTGGACTACGCCCTGGCCGGGGTCACCAGCGTGGACGAAGTACTGAAAGTCTGTGCCACCTTGACCGATGAAGGGGTGGCCTGATGGCGAGCGCATGGCGCCAGGAGGCCGGGCGGTGAGCCTCTATTGCTTTACCGGCCGTGATGCCCAAGGCGGCAAGATCATCGGCAGCCGTGAGGCCGGTTCGGCGGACAGCCTGGCCAGTGAACTGCTGGCCGAACGCATCACCCCGCTGACCATCGAGGAGCAGGCTCAGGCGAGTGACAGCGACGTGTTCGCCCAGCTCAAGGAAAGCCTGCGGCGCAAACATGTCGACCTGGAAGAGCTGATTATCTTCTGCCGGCAGATGTACAGCCTGAGCAAGGCTGGCGTGCCGATCATCCGTGCGATTGGTGGTCTGGCCGAATCCAGTCGCAACCTCTACCTGCGTGAAGTGCTTCAGGCGGTGCGCAGCGATCTGGAAGGCGGGCAGGGCATGGCCGTGGCGCTCAACGCTCATCCCAAGGTGTTTAACACCCTGTTTGTCAGCATGATCAGCGTCGGGGAAAACACCGGTCAGCTCGATCAGGCATTCCGCCAGCTGTCGGTCTATCTGGAACTGGAGCGCGAAACCCGCAAACGCATCAAACAGGCCACCCGTTACCCGCTGTTCGTGCTGTCGGCCATGGCGGTGGCGCTGGTAGTGATCAACCTGTTCGTGATTCCGGCCTTCTCCAAGGTGTTTGCCCAGTTCAAGGCGGACCTGCCCTGGGCTACGCAGATCCTTATCGGCACCTCGCAGTTCTTCCAGGATTTCTGGTGGCTGCTGGCGCTGCTGTTCGGTGGCAGCCTGTTTGGCTTTTTCAAATGGATCGAGACCGATGCCGGTGCCCTGAAGTGGGACCAGATCAAACTCCGCCTGCCGATTGTTGGCGGCATCTTCGAGCGGATCGCCCTGGCCCGCTTCACTCGCACCTTCGCGATGATGTACCGCGCCGGCGTGCCCTTGCTGCAGACCCTGTCGATCAACAGCGCCAGCGTGGGTAACCGCTACATCGGCCAGGCGATTCTGGCCATGCGTGAAGGCATTGAACGCGGTGAAGCCCTGACCCGCACCGCGTCTGCCAGCGGCCTGTTCACCCCCCTGGTGCTGCAGATGATGGCCGTGGGCGAAGAAACCGGCGCGCTGGACGACCTGTTTGTTGAGGTGGCGGATTTCTACGAGCAGGAAGTGGACTACGACCTTAAACAACTGGCCGATGCCATCGAGCCTATTCTGATTGTGGCCATGGGCATCATGGTGCTGGTGTTGGCGTTGGGCGTATTTTTGCCGATGTGGGAACTGGCTTCGGCGGCCAAGGGTGGCCGTTGAAGGGCGAGTACCAATTGGAAGAGCAGGTGCGCCTGGCGCGGCGGCTCGTTTGGACCATTGGCGGTGTACTGCTGGTGGCCGTGCTGCTGGCGCTGGCCTGGAAGATTGCCCAGGTCAGCGAGCGGCGTGCTCAGCAGGCCACCCGTGAGTACCTGGCTAGCAGTTTGATCAGCCTCACGGCTGAGCAGCTGGCACAGGATCGACTGCTGACACGCGGCATGCTGACGGCTAATCCGTTCCAGTTGCTGCGCTGGCAACAGGACAACTACTGCGGCGAGCTGGCGCGTGGTGACACGCCCGCCAGCGGCTGCTGGTACTGGATGGCTGATCCGGGCTGGGTGCTGTACCGCTGGCGTTTCAGTGACGGATGGGCAGAAGACTCGACTGAGTTGCAGGCCTACCGGGTCCAGGCGGTTCCTCAGGCTACAGCGACAGGTGCACACTGGCAGGGCAGAGGTCTGGCCCTTGAACTTCAGGCAGTACCCAAGGCGCAATTGGCTGCGCAGGGCTTGATTGAGTAGGAGAGCGGCATGAAGCACAACCGGGGGTTCACCCTGATCGAGCTGGTGGTGGTCATTGTCATCCTCGGCGTTCTTGCCGCCGTGGCGTTGCCACGCTTTATCAATGTCACCAAGGATGCCCACGAAGCCGCCGTGCGCGGTGCCGGCGGGGCGCTGGCCTCGGCCGTGCTGCTGGTGCGCGCGCAGTGGGAAGTCAACCGCGGCAATGGCAATGACACCACGCCCAATACCGATGTAGTCGGCTTTGGCGATGGCACGGTGGATGTAAATGCCCAGGGTTGGCCGGTCGGCACCGCCGATGTCCTCAACTGCGTACAGGTATGGAATGCCATCCTGCAGGGCTCGGCGCCACGCGTCGGCACCGCCTCGACCCCGGCCAACCCGGTGGACTACATCGCCTCAGCCGCCGGCGCGGCCTGCACCTACACCTACCAGCTGGATGACCTCAACGACAGCATCGTCTATGACTCCAGCAACGGCACCGTGACCACCAACTTTGATCGCACCACCCCTTAATTCCCCTTTACTGCAATGAGGAAGTACCGATGAAGAAGCAACAAAGCGGTTTTACCCTGATCGAGCTGATTATGGTGATTGTGATTCTGGGCATTCTGGCGGCGTTTGCATTGCCGCGGTTTGCGGATTTCAGTGGGCAGGCGCGTGAGTCGACTGTTGACGGCATCGCGGGTGGGCTGCGTTCAGCTATGGCGATTACGCACGCTTCCCAGATTGCAGCTGGTGATGGGGGTGCTGTCTCTGTCACTCTTGAAGGTGTTGAAATCACTATGATTGGCGGCTACCCAACGGCGAATGATGCTGGGATTGTTGCTGCTGCTCAGGTTGATGGTATTCAAAAGACTGCTGGGGGCGCTGGTGCTGGTGCGACTATTACTTTTACCCCTAATGGTGGTAATGCAGTGAATTGCCGTGTGATCTATACCGCTGCCACTCCTGCAGTTGCTGGGCCACCTGCTGTCGCTGCTATACCCGCATCGGTCGATGCCAACAACGACGGCTGTTAATTGCTTCGTGTTTAGCTGCCGTCGCGGCTTTACCCTGGTCGAGTTGCTGATGGTCATTGTGCTGATCGGCATTCTCGCCGCCGTGGTCGGGCCGCGTTTCTTTGATCGGCAGGTGTTCGATGAGCGCCTTTTTTTTGAAGAAAGCCTGGCTGCTGTGCGTTACGGGCAGAAACTGGCAGTGGCCAGTGGCTGCCCGATTCGCACCCAGATCAATAACGCGGGCTATACGCTGACCTATGCGCAAGCCTGTGGTCCGTTGGCCGCCGGTAGTGCAGTGGCCAACCCGTCGGGTGGTAACTATGCCGCCAGCAAGCCAGAGAACGTGAGCATGACGACTGCTCTGGATATCACCTTCAATTCCTTGGGTGGCGCTGCCGGCGCGGCGAATAGCGCCAATCTGGGCAACGGTGCCTTTGTTCTGAACGTCAACCCGGTTACCGGCTTTATCGGGACCACACCGTGAGTGGGCGAGAGTCTGTGCGGGTTGGCCGCTGGTCTCGGCAGCGTGGGATGACGCTGGTCGAGCTGGTGATCACCATTGTGGTGATCGGTATTGCTGCCGCGGCGATGTTTTCAGCCATGGCCAGTATTACCGGGCGCTCGGCCGATCCGATGCTACGTCAGCAGAGTCTTGCCCTGGCCGATGCCTATCTGGAAGCCATCAGTGCTCGTGCTTATGCCGACTTACCGGCTGCTGCGCAGGCCGCGCAAGCGGCACAGGACATCAATGGCAATGCGATTTTGCCGGGTTATCAGGTGGCTGTCGGCGTCGATACCACGGTTACGTTGGATGGAACACCGGCAACCCGCATACGTGTCACGGTCAGTGATCCGAGTGGGCAAACCCTAAGCCTCGACGGCTTCAGGACCAACTACTGATGCGCCTGCTCGCCTGCACTCTTTCAGCGTCCCGTACGCCCGTGCGGGTGGCTTATACCGGCCATGGCTTTACCCTGGTCGAGTTGGTGATGGTGATCGCCCTCTCGGGGTTGGTGGCGCTGATGATTGGTACGGTGATGTCGCGGCCGATGCAGGGCTTTGTCGACCAGAGCCGCCGCGCCGAACTGGTCGATCTGGCCGCCACGGCGGTCAATCGCATGGCCCGCGACGTGCGCCTGGCAGTGCCCAACTCGGTGCGTATCAATGGCGGGGCGCTGGAGTTGTTGCGGGCACCGTCGGGTGGGCGTTATCGCGCCAATATGGCGGGCGGTGTGCTTCAGGATCCGCCGGTGTGCGTTGCTTCGCCTTGTGCCATTCCCTTTGCCGGGCCGCTGCAACTCAATGAACTGGCCTTGCCGGCCAATCTGTGGATGGTGATCTACAACGTCGGCAGCTCAGGTGCGGGTAACAATGTATGGACGCCGGCGGCGGGTGCGCCGTCGGTGATCAGCCCACGTGTCAGCATCAGTGTGCAGGGCACTGAGCTGTACCTGACGGATGCGGCCATCAGCGGCTTTCGCTTCCGTTATGCCTCACCGCAGCACCGTTTCTTCCTTGCCGATCAGGTGGTGGGCTATCGCTGCGCCAATGGCCGGTTATGGCGTGGCGAATTCGACTCGCTGGCAGCCAACTATGACTACAGCGCTGCGGCGACCGTGGTCGATCAGGTGGATTGCGCCAACAGCAGTTTTACCTACACGCCGGGCACCAATATCCGCAGCGGTCTGGTGACGATTCGGCTTACGCTGAGTGCCAACGGCGAAACCATCAGCCTTTTGCAGCAGGTTCATGTCGACAATGCGCCCTGAACGAAATGAGGCCGGCTTTGGCCTGGTAGCGGCAATGTTTCTGATCATCATCGTGGCGTTGGTGATCGCCGCGATGGCGCGCCTGGCGGTGACCCAGAATGCCACCACCAGCCTGGCCATCCAGCAGGCGCGCGCCTATCAGGCCGCGCGCGCAGGGATTGAGTACGGCATTGTCCGGGTGCTGGCTGGCCAGGGCTGTACGAATTTCGCACTCGGTGGTTTTCAGGTTGCGGTGACCTGCACCCCATCGGCAGCGGTGGATATTCCCGAAGAAAACCGCATGGCTGTGCAGTTCTTCAGCATTACGGCACGGGCTGAAAATGGCCAGCCGGGTAACCCGGACTATGCCTATCGGGAGATAACCTCGGTGGTGGAGCGACCATGAACATGTACCTGCGTTGCCTGGTTGTCGGGCTGCTGCTGTTGAGTGGCAATGCGCTGGCAGTCAGTTACACCCTGCCGAGCGCGACATTTGCGCCTTGTCAGGGGACCTGGACGGCTGGCAGTAACACCTGTAGTGGCCAGATCAGCTTTGCCAGCGGCGATACGCTGACCAGCAGCAGTGCGCTGACCCTGAGCGCCGATGGTGGTTTCGCCCTGCGTAGCAACACCATCGGTACAGCCAGCAACCCGATTACTCTGCAGGCTTCCTACAACCAGATATCCACTATCGCGCCGCATAGCGCGACCACCATCAACGGCAATGTCCGAAACGGCAGCGCGGCCATCACCCTGACCAATGTCACCATCAACGGCTTTATTGAAACGGCCAGTGGCAGCGTCACGCTGACAAACTCCAGCGTCTCGGGCAACGTCACGGGCACCGGTAATGGCAGCCTGAGCAATACCAATGTCGGCGGCAATGTGAGCTTTACCAACGGATTGAGCGTCACGGGTGGCACTCTGTCCGGCTCGGCGAGTAGCAATGGCAATGGATCCTTTACCAACACCACTGTGATCGGCGCCGCCACCGCGACCAACGGCATTACTGCCAGCAACAGCAATTTCAGTGGCACCATCACGGCCACCAACGGTGTCTCGTCCTTCTCGGGCGGCACCATCAATGCAAATATCAACGGCAACTGCTGCAAGATCACCATCAGCGGTGCCTATGTCACCGGCAATATCAGCTCCAGCAATGAGCTGGAGATCAACAACAGCACGATCACGGGCACTGTCACCAGTAGCCATAGAGTCAACTTCAGCAACAGTACCGTTTACGGAAATGTCACAGCGGCGAGTTGGCACACCATTACCGGTACGGGCAACAGCAAGGTCTATGGCACCTGTTCGCCCAGCGTGACCACCCCGAGCAACTTGTGCGATGGCAGCCCGATCTCCAGCTGTTTTACTGACAGCTTCGACCGCGCCAGCTTGGGCGCCGACAACTGGGCGGTGACCAGCCGTAATGGCAGTTTTGGTGTGCCCAGAACAGTGGGTAACCGCATGCGCCTGACGGATAACACCGGCAATGTGGCCACAGGGGCCACCCTGCAGCGTCTATTGCCGGCCACTGGCAACTTTGTTCAGGTGCAGTTCAAGTACTACGCCTATAACGGCAACGGTGCTGATGGCGTGGCGGTGATTTTTTCCAATGCCTCGATCACGCCGCAGCCGGGCGGTTATGGTGGTTCACTCGGCTATGCGCAGTTGAATGGCACCAGCGGTTTTGCCGGTGGCTGGCTGGGGATTGCTCTGGATGAATACGGCAACTTCTCCAATCCGACGGAAACACGCATTGGCGGCCCCGGTTTACGTCAGGACTCGGTGTCCATTCGAGGCTCCGGCAGCGGCACTTCAAACTACCGTTATCTGGCGGGCACGGCAGCCAATCTTAATCCGGGTGTTGATGTGTCTGGTGCCACACCCGGGCCAGGGCATATCTACCGGATCACGCTGGACAGCCGCACGACGGGCAGCACCCTGGTGTCGGTCGAGCGCAACACCGGCTCCGGTTTCAGCACCCTGATCGCACCCTTCAATGCCATGGCGAACGCTAATCAGGCGACTTTGCCCAGCGACTTCTTCGTGTCATTGACCGGTTCCACCGGCGGTTCGAACAATATCCACGAGCTGGATGACTTTCAGGTCTGCGCAACGCGGATCAACCCGATTGGCCAGCAGATTGACCACTTCGAATTTAGCTATGCCGGCCAGGCACTGACCTGTAATCCCCAGCCCGTGACTGTAAGGGCTTGCCTGAATGCCAGTTGCAGCAGCCTGTATACCGACCCGGTGAGCGTAACCTTGTCACCTGCCACGGGTTGGAGCGCGGTGGCTCCTGCCACCTTGAGCAGCGGCAATGTGCTCAATTTCAGTGGTGGCACTGCGGCTGCTCGGTTGCAGCGAACGACAGTGGGTAACCTCAGTATTGGAGTTAGTAATTCATCACCGGCCACCAAGCCATTGAGTGTGCCGGTGTGCTCGACGGCCAATTGCACAATCAGTTATGCCGAGAGTGGTTTCTTGCTGGATGTGCCCAATATGCTGGCGGCTAAACTCACTGATGGGGCCAGTATTACGGCGGTACGCAAGGCTGATAATGCCGCATTGTGTGTGCCGGCTTTTGCCAATGTCACGCGCACCATTGGCTTTACTGCGGCCTATGTTGACCCCAACAGCGGTACCCAGCCGGTGGTGGTCAATGGCAGCAACATCTCGGCGGCAGTAAGCAACCTGTCGCTGAGTTTCGACGGCAATGGTCGGGCGCCGCTGACCGTACGCTACAACGACGCGGGGCAAATAAGTCTGAGTGCCAGCTATTCCGGTAGCGCAGGCACAGGTGATAGTGGCCTGCTGATGAATGGAACGGATCTGTTTGTCAGTAAGCCCTATGGCTTGTGCCTGCAGAGGCCCGTCGCCATTACTGGGGATCTCAGCAACTGCAATGCTGCTAAATGCGACGTGTTTCCCGGCGGTATTCGTGCGGGTGACAACTTCCCGCTGACAATTCGCGCGGTGGGCTGGGAGGCCGACGGCGAGGCGCTGACGGCAGCGCAGCTGTGCAGTGGGAATATCACTACACCCAACTTCCGCCTCAATGGCATTGGTCTGGAGAGTGCGGTGGTGGCTCCGACTGGGGGCGAAAATGGTGTGGTAGCACCAGCCACGTACAACCATGTGTTGGGTAATTCGACCATTGCAGACCGCTCGGTTTCCGAAGTCGGTGTCTTTACCATCACGGCTACCCCTTCGGCAGGCGGCTATCTGGATGGGGAAACAGTCAGCGGCGGTACCAGCGCGTTGGTCGGGCGTTTTATTCCCGCCTTCCTGAGTGCTGAGGGCAATGCCAGCCTGACCTCTAGCTGCGGCAGCGCTTTCAGTTACCAAGGCCAGCCTATGGATTTTGCTAACAATCGGCAGCCGACATTGACCATCACGGCCAAAAACCGCACGGATGGGATAACCACCAACTACGACCGGGGTGCCTTCTGGAAACTCGCCGACCCGGAGGTGGGCACCTACAGTTCGATTACCGCCAGTGCCGCCCGCGATGCGCGCCTGGTCATGCAACTGAAACAGACGGGGGTGCCAGCGGTTCGGCAAGTCGTCGGGGCGGGTGATGGTGACGGCTCTCGTTCCTACCGCTGGACAGGCGAGCAGTTGCTCTATCGGCCCGCAAATGCGCCCAGCAGCGACGACTACCCGTTTGCGGCGCAAATACGCCAGACCTTTACCGCCGCCAGCCTGCGTGAAGTGGATCAGCTTCAGGAGGTCTGCTACGGAACGGGGGCTGGTTGCCAGAGTTTCAGCTACGACTTTACGGTGGATGCAGCCAATAACCTTGGCAGCCAAATACGTCTCGGGCGTCTGCGTATAGGCAATGCCCATGGTCCTGAGCTGCAAGGTCTGGGGCTGCCTCTGGTGCTGGAGAGTTGGCAGGATGTTGCCGGCGGCAGCTTCCAACCCGAAGGCCTGGATAATTGCACCACTGCCGTTAGCCTGGGAGCGGCGCAATTGGATCAATTCAGCGGCAATCTTGCGGCGGGTGAGACCACGGCCAGCCTGAGTTGGCCACTCGACCCAGATGAGCGGCAGGTGCTCCTGAGTGCCCCAGGAGCCGGTAATGATGGTTCGGCGCAAGTCAGCTTTCCTGCTGCACCCAGCTGGCTGCACTACCCCTGGGATGGCGCCAACCGTGCGGCTGCTCGTGGCCTCGCCACCTTCGGTATCTATAAAGGCGCGGCACCGCTGATTTTCCGGCGCGAGGTCTATCGCTAGCCGGGGCGGAAAGCAAAAAGGCCACCTGCTTAGGTGGCCTTTTTGTCTGCGGTGTAAAAGAGGGGAATCCCCGGCCTGCCTGTACCAAGCTCCCAGGAGCGTGGATTACTTAAGTCTTTGCAGGCTGCAGCCGGCTTTATTACGTTGGTTGCAGGCAGCGGAAGTAATGGGTTTTAGGGTGTTTTAATGGGGCGATGGGTGCTTCGCCAATCCGGTGGATGAACTGCTGCTGTGCATTGGAGCGATAGCCGCGTATTGCCCTGGGTTATTTTTTGCGGGTTTAAATGGGTAAAAGACCCCTAACGAACTAATGCCATTCAGTTACGCGATTTGCTATCCATTACATGCTGAAATTTGTAGGCGCGGGCCATGCCCGCGAAACCGCTAGTGCGGCAACGCGGTTCGCAATGAAGCGTCAACAGGCCCTAGTCATCGCTGTCCTCGTCATCCGCGCTTTCGACGTTCATGCCCAGTTCCTTGATCTTGCGCGTCAGGGTGTTGCGGCCCCAGCCCAGCAGCACGGCGGCGTCGCGGCGGCGGCCGGCGGTGTGCTTGAGCGCGGTCTCGATCATGATCCGCTCGAACGCTGGTACGGCGGTATCCAGCAGGCTGGACTGACCACGGCCCAGGGCCTGATCGGCCCACTGGCGCAGCGCCTGTTCCCAGTTGCTGACCGGCGCGCTTTCCTGCGGCTGGCTAAGCAATTCGGGCGGCAGGTCGTCGACATGCACCTCACGGCCCGAGGCCATGACGGTGATCCAGCGGCAGGTGTTCTCCAGCTGGCGCACGTTGCCCGGCCACGGCAGCTGCTGCAGGTAGTCTTCGGTTTCGCTTTTCAGCAGCTTGGGTTCGACTGCCAGCTCCAGCGCTGCGCGGCTCAGGAAGTGCCGGGCCAACGTCGGGATGTCTTCGCGGCGATCCGACAGCCGTGGAATATGGATGCGGATAACGTTGAGGCGGTGGAACAGGTCTTCGCGGAACTTGCCGGCCTGCACCAGGCTTTCCAGATTCTGGTGGGTGGCGGCGATGATGCGCACGTCCACTTTTACCGGGGTGTGGCCACCAACTCGGTAAAACTCACCGTCGGCCAGCACGCGCAGCAGACGGGTCTGGGTGTCGGCTGGCATATCGCCAATTTCATCGAGAAACAGTGTGCCACCGTCAGCCTGCTCGAAACGGCCACGGCGCTGGTTGGCCGCGCCGGTAAAGGCGCCTTTTTCATGGCCGAACAGCTCGGACTCCATCAGGTCTTTCGGAATCGCGGCCATGTTCAACGCGATAAACGGCGAGGCAGCCCGTGGGCTGTGGCGATGCAGGGCGTGGGCGACCAGCTCCTTGCCGGTGCCGGACTCACCGTTGATCAGTACGGTGATATTGGAGTGCGAAAGACGGCCGATGGCGCGGAACACCTCCTGCATGGCCGGTGCTTCGCCAATGATCTCCGGCGTACGTGGCTGCTCGACCGGCACAGCCAGGCTCTGCTGCTCCTGCGCATGCATATTGGCGCGCTTGACCAGCGACACGGCCTCATCGACGTCAAACGGCTTGGGCAGGTATTCGAACGCGCCGCCCTGGTAGGACGCCACCGCACTGTCCAGGTCGGAATGGGCGGTCATGATGATCACCGGCAGGCGCGGGTAAAGCTCGCGGATGCGCGCCAGCAGATCAAGGCCGCTGGCCCCCGGCATGCGGATATCGGAAATGATCACATCGGGTTGCTGACGGCTCAGGCGGCTGAGCACGCCATCGGCGCTGTCGAAGCTCTGGGTGGTCATGCCTTCCTGTTGCAGGGCCTTTTCCAGGACCCAGCGGATGGAGCGGTCGTCATCGACAATCCAGACGGTTTCACTGCGACTCATGACGGTGATACTCCTTGTTCCAGCGGCAGGAAGATCGAGAACACGGTATGACCCGGATGGCTCTCGCACTCGATCAGGCCTTGGTGCTGACTGATTATGTTCTGGGTAATGGCCAGGCCTAGGCCGGTGCCGTCGGCCCGACCACTGACCATGGGGTAGAAGATGGTTTCTTGCAGCTCTGGCGGAATGCCGGGGCCGTTGTCGATGATTTCGATCTTGGTCACCAGGCGATGGCGACAATGACCGATGGTGAACTGGCGCAGCGCACGGGTGCGCAGGGTGATGCGGCCCAGGCGTAGATCGCTTTGCCCGGACAGCGCCTGCATGGCGTTGCGCACGATATTCAGCACCGCCTGGATCATCTGCTCGCGGTCGATCAGCACATCAGGAATGCTCGGGTCGTAATCGCGCACCAAAATGATGCTGCCTTGGCTTTCCGCTTCCACCAAGCTGCCGACGCGCTCCAGCACTTCGTGCACGTTGGTCATCGCCAGAGACGGCAGCTTGTTCGAACCGAGCATGCGGTCGACCAGGTTACGCAGGCGGTCGGCCTCCTCGATGATCACATTGGTGTAATCCTTGAGGCTTTCTTCGGGCAGTTCGCGCGCCAGTAATTGCGCCGCGCCGCGAATGCCACCCAACGGGTTTTTGATCTCATGGGCCAGGCCGCGCACCAGCAGTTTGGTGGTTTCCTGCTTGGACAGCTGCGCTTCTTCTTTGGTGATGCGCAGCAGGCGGTCGCGCGGGTGCACTTCCAGCAGCAGCAGGGTTTCGCCTTTGCTGAGCACCGGCGTCACCGCGTAGTCGACGGTCAGGGTTTGGCCGCTGACTGACGTAACCACTGCTTCGCGCTTGTTGAAGGGGTGTGCGTGCTGAACGGCCTGGCGTAGGGCGCTCAGCGCTTCACTGGATTCGGTAAACAGCTCGCTGATGAACTGCCCGTGACTGCGCTGGCCGCTAACGGCCAGGAGCATCTCCGCTGCCGGGTTCATGTACTCAAGGCGCAGGTCGTCGTTGAGCAACAGCGTGGCAGTGGTCAGGTTGTCCAGCAGCAGGCGGTGCAGTGCGTCGTTGATGATCATATGGGATGTCAGCAGACCCTTGGGTTCCAGCAATGCAGCTGGAAAATGCAAGAAGCAAACCAAAGCCCCGAAAAGAAGCGTGTTTGGCCGTGGGATGCCGGGAATTAGCTGCTTTTCAGCGCAGCCGGGTCGCGCGCGGCGACCCAAAACAGGGAGAGTATAGAAACGCTGGGCAATATGCGCACTGCTTTGGTGCGCATCGCAAGGTTAGATAAACGGGACGAGGGGAATGTCTTTCTTTTCCGGCGGTTTGTCCTTGAGCGGGCACTCCGGGCGAACGCCGTAATCGGCTTTCTTGCAGGGTGTCACCATGCGTTTCTGCGCCAGGGAGATGCGCAGCATGTGGAACGGCTGAGTGGGGGTGCGTTCGATGATACGACCCTGCTGGTCGATTATTTCCACCGCCAACTGGTGCGTGCCGCGGTCGATGTTCTCCAGTGGGAAGACTGGGCTGCTGCCTGCTTCGCCGATCTGAGTGCCATTCAGCAGCAGGCGATAGCTGTGCTGGGGGAAGAGTTTTGGTTCGCTGTTGACGCTGACAATCAGGTTGCCGGCGCTGTCGCGGATGGTTGCGTCAGGCTGGGGTACCAGAATACGCAGCAGGCTGTAGCGCTGGCTGGGTTCTGGTGGCGCTTCAATAACTGGCGCGGTTTGCGTCTGGATGGTCGGCATCGAGTTGCTGGGCGCCAGTTCGACACGCTCGGCATCGCCGGACCGCGGTTTGTCGGTGAAGACGCGATTCCCTTCGCTATCTATATAGGTGTAGACCTGCGCGAAGGCAGGTAGAGCAAGCAGCATCAGGCTGCAAAACAGCAGATTGCGCATGGATCAAGGGGCCGGTTTGGGTGTGGGCTTGGGCGTAGGTTTGGGGGGCGGCGGACGCAGCGCTGGGCTGCTGGTGTTGACACGCTGCACGGTAAAGGTGGCGGTTGCGCTCTGCTGGATCGATTGCCCGCCACTGAGCACTTCCACAGCCAGGCTATGCTCGCCACGGTCGGCATTGCTGATTTGCAGACGCGGTACGTTACTCGGTTGACCGTGTGGCTTGCCGTCGAGCAGCAGGCGCAGGCGATGGTTACTGGCCAGGCGTGGCTGGATGTCTACGCCCACGCTGAAGGTGCCATTGTTCGCACGCATGGCCTCGTCATCCGGGATGTCGGTCAGCTGCAGCGTGCTGTAAGGCGCGGCTTTGTCGACAGGGTCTGTGGTGGTTGTGGTGGGCTGGCTTGGGACGGGCATCGACACGCTGTTGGTTTTTGGCAGCTCGACATTCTGCGTCGCCTGGCCTTCGGGCGGCTGGTCGGTGAATACCGTATTACCACTGGCATCGGTGTATTTGTAGATCTGCGCACTGGCCGGCAATGCCAGGCCCAGTAGCAGGCAAATAAGTAGAGGGCGCATACCGGACTCTCCCTAGTAAGGTGCCCTAAGCCTTGCACTGGTAGCGCGCGCTGGCAAGCATGTTGATGGCTGGGCGTGTACCAGCGCAGAAAACTACGGGCCGAAAGGTGGCTTGTGCCAGGCGCCAAACGCAAAAAGGCCACCCGAAGGTGGCCTCTTGTATTGCGTGCGGGCTTAGACGCTGTAGTACAGGTCGTATTCCAGCGGGTGTACGAAGGTGCGTACTTTGATTTCTTCTTCTGACTTCAGCTCGATGTAGGCATCGATGAAGTCGTCGGAGAACACGCCGCCTTTGGTCAGGAACGCACGGCCCTTGTCCAGCTCTTCCAGGGCTTCTTTCAGGCTGCCGCACACTTGTGGGATCAGCTTGCCTTCTTCTGGCGGCAGGTCGTACAGGTTCTTGTCGGCAGCATCGCCAGGGTGGATCTTGTTCTGGATACCGTCGATACCGGCCATCAGCAGTGCAGCGAAGGCCAGGTATGGGTTGGCAGCCGGATCCGGGAAGCGTGCTTCGATACGGCGAGCTTTTGGGCTGGAAACGTATGGAATACGGATCGAAGCCGAACGGTTACGCGCCGAGTAAGCCAGCATTACCGGAGCTTCGAAACCTGGGACCAGACGCTTGTAGGAGTTGGTCGACGGGTTGGTGAAGCCATTCAGGGCCTTACCGTGCTTGATGATGCCGCCGATGAAGTACAGAGCGGTATCGGACAGGCCGGCATAGCCTTCGCCGGAGAAGGTGTTCTTGCCATCTTTGGAGATGGACATGTGTACGTGCATACCCGAACCGTTGTCACCGTACAGTGGCTTCGGCATGAAGGTCGCGGTTTTGCCATAGGCATCGGCCACGTTGTGTACGCAATACTTCAGGGTTTGAACTTCGTCAGCCTTGGCAACCAAGGTGTTGAACTTCACACCGATTTCGTTCTGGCCGGCAGTCGCCACTTCGTGGTGGTGAACTTCGATGACCAGGCCCATTTCTTCCATGGCATTACACATGGCAGTACGGATTTCGTGGTCGTGGTCGCACGGCGGAACTGGGAAGTAGCCACCTTTAACGGCTGGGCGATGGCCCTTGTTGCCGCCTTCGATGTCAGCGTCGGTGTTCCAGGAGCCTTGTTCGGAGTAGATCTTGAACATGGAGCCGGAGATGTCGGACTTGAACTTCACTTCGTCGAAGATGAAGAACTCAGGCTCTGGGCCGACGAATACGGTGTCGCCGATGCCTGTGGTTTTCAGGAACTCTTCAGCGCGCTTGGCGATCGAGCGTGGGTCACGGTCGTAGCCCTGCATGGTGCTTGGCTCGATGATGTCGCACACGATGATCAGGGTTGGTTCTTCGGTGAACGGATCCAGTACGGCGGTTTCGTCAACCGGCAGCAGGATCATGTCGGAGGCTTCGATGCCTTTCCAGCCGTGGATGGATGAGCCGTCGAACATTTTGCCGACTTCGAAGAATTCGTCGTCCAGCGCATCGCGTGCCGGCATGGTCACGTGGTGCTGTTTGCCCTTGGTGTCGGTGAAGCGCAGGTCAACCCACTTCACGTCGTGTTCTTTAATAAGTTGAATCGACTTCGACATGCTGTCCTCCAGGTGGATAAGGCTCGAATCGTGAGCCCTCAATAGTACGGTACGGCCGCGGCATACTCCGCCAGGGCATCCTGCCTCACAAGGGAGCAAATTGCATGCCAGTGCACAGGAATGGGTGTAAGCCCTGAAACTCAGGGCTGGCGGGGGTTGCGCGGCGCTGCCTGATAAATATTTGCACCGTTATGGATCGCTATATTTGTTGTGCGCACATTAATGGTGCGTGTTTTGCGCGAGTGAGGATTTTTGATCAAAGCGTGAGCAATTTCCGCTATAATCCGCGCCCCTGTTTTTTCGCGGCCTCGGCACCCCCTGTTTTCATGAAACTGATTGTTAAAGTCTTCCCAGAAATCACCATCAAAAGCCGGCCGGTGCGTAAGCACTTTATCCGGCAGCTGGCGAAGAACATTCGTTCGGTTTTGCGTGAGTTCGATCCCCAGCTGCAGGTCAGCGGTGTGTGGGACAACCTGGAAGTCGAAACCCAGATCAGTGAACCGAAAACCCTGCAGGCGATGATTGAGCGTTTAAGCTGCACGCCGGGCATTACCCATTTTCTGCAGGTCGACGAATACCCGTTGGGTGACTTCGATGACGTGCTGGAAAAGTGCAAGCGGCACTTCGCCGATCAGCTGCCAGGTAAAATTTTCTCCGTGCGCTGCAAGCGTGCGGGTAAGCACAGTTTCAGCTCCATGGATGTCGAGCGCTATGTTGGCAGCCAGTTGCGCCAACAGTGCGGCGCGGCCGGCATCTCGCTGAAAGACCCAGACGTGGTGGTGCGCATGGAGATTCGCGACCAGCGCCTCTTCGTTATTCATCACCAGCACGAAGGTCTGGGAGGTTACCCGCTGGGCTCGCTGGAGCAGACCCTGGTGCTGATGAGCGGTGGCTTCGACTCCACCGTTGCCGCCTACCAGATGATGCGCCGCGGCCTGGTCACCCACTTCTGCTTCTTTAATCTAGGCGGCCGCGCTCACGAGCTGGGCGTGATGGAAGTGGCGCATTACCTGTGGCAGAAGTTCGGCAGCTCGCAGCGCGTCCTGTTTATCAGCGTGCCGTTTGAGGAAGTGCTGGGCGAGATTCTCGGCAAGGTTGATAACAGCCAGATGGGTGTCATCCTCAAGCGCATGATGCTGCGCGCCTCCACGCGCATGGCTGAGCGCCTGCAGATTGATGCGCTGGTCACCGGCGAGGCGATTTCCCAGGTGTCGAGCCAGACCCTGCCGAACCTCGCGGTGATCGATTCGGCCACCGACATGCTGGTGCTGCGCCCGCTGCTGGCCAGCCATAAGCAAGACATCATCGACACCGCCACGCGCATTGGCACAGCTGAGTTCGCCAAGCACATGCCGGAATATTGTGGGGTGATTTCGGTCAACCCGACCACCCGCGCAAAGAAGCTGCGCATCGAGCATGAAGAGAGCCAGTTCGACATGGCCATTCTCGAGCGCGCCCTGGAACGCGCGACCTTGCTGCCGATCGACAAAGTGATCGACGAGTTGGGCAAGGACGTGCAGATCGAGGAGGTCAGCGAAGCGCTGGCCAACCACGTGATCATTGATATTCGTCACCCCGATGCTGCCGAGGACGAGCCACTCGCCCTGCCTGGCGTCGAGGTCATGGCGCTGCCGTTCTACGCCCTGAACAGTTCGTTCAAGGCGCTGGATGAGGCGCGTCAGTACCTGTTGTATTGCGATAAAGGTGTGATGAGTCGTTTGCACGCCCACCATCTGCTGAGTGAGGGGCATGCCAATGTGCGCGTTTATCGTCCGGCATAAAACGCCCGGGTTGAATGGCGGCAGCATCCGCCATCGCCCTCCCGACCTACAGGCGGCGTGATTAACACGCTCGCGCCGCCTGGCAGAAATCGCAATTAGTTAATACTCGCCGCCTAGACTAAGTGGCACACCGAATCCTCTGATCGAGATACACACGTGATCGAAAATCTACGCAACATCGCCATCATTGCCCACGTTGACCATGGTAAGACCACCCTGGTAGACAAACTCCTGCGCCAGTCCGGCACCCTTGAGCGTAACGAGCTCAACGATGAGCGCGTGATGGACAGCAACGACCAGGAAAAAGAGCGCGGCATTACCATTCTCGCGAAGAACACCGCGATCAACTGGAACGGCTACCACATCAACATCGTCGACACCCCCGGCCACGCCGACTTCGGCGGTGAAGTTGAGCGCGTAATGTCGATGGTTGACTCCGTGCTGCTGCTGGTTGACGCCCAAGACGGCCCGATGCCGCAAACCCGCTTCGTGACCAAGAAGGCCTTCGAAGCCGGCCTGCGTCCAATCGTGGTCATCAACAAGGTTGACCGTCCAGGCGCGCGTCCGGATTGGGTTCTGGACCAGATCTTCGACTTGTTCGACAACCTCGGTGCTACCGAAGAGCAGCTGGACTTCAAAGTCGTCTACGCCTCGGCCCTGAACGGCATTGCCGGTCTGGATCACACCGACATGGCTGAAGACATGACCCCGCTGTACCAGTCCATCGTCGACAACGTGCCGTCCCCGCAGGTTGATATCGACGGTCCGTTCCAGATGCAAATCTCCGCACTGGACTACAACAGCTTCCTCGGCATTATCGGCGTTGGCCGTATCGCCCGTGGTCGCGTCAAGCCGAACACCCCGGTGATCGCCATCGACGCCGACGGCAAGAAGCGCAACGGTCGTATCCTCAAGCTGATGGGCCACCACGGCCTGCACCGCATCGACGTTGAAGAAGCCACCGCCGGTGACATCGTCTGCGTCAGCGGCATGGACTCGCTGTTCATCTCCGACACCCTGTGCGACATCAACCATGTTGAAGCGATGACCCCGCTGACCGTTGACGAGCCGACCGTATCCATGACCTTCCAGGTCAACGATTCGCCGTTCTGCGGTAAAGAAGGCAAGTTTGTCACCAGCCGCAACATCAAAGAGCGTCTGGACAAAGAGCTGCTGTACAACGTGGCCCTGCGTGTTGAAGAAGGCGACAGCGCCGACAAGTTCAAAGTCTCCGGCCGTGGTGAGCTGCACCTCTCGGTACTGATCGAAACCATGCGTCGCGAAGGCTTCGAAATGGGTGTAGGCCGTCCAGAAGTGATCATCCGCGTTGTGGATGGCGTGAAGCAGGAACCGTTCGAAAACGTCACCATCGACACCCCGGAAGAATCCCAGGGCAAGGTCATGGAAGAAATGGGCCTGCGTAAGGGCGACCTGACCAACATGGTGCCGGATGGCAAAGGCCGTGTACGTCTGGAATACAACATCCCTGCTCGCGGTCTGATCGGTTTCCGTAACCAGTTCCTGACCCTGACCAACGGTGCTGGCATCCTGACCTCGATCTTCGATCGCTACGACACCATGAAGTCCGGCGACATGTCCGGCCGTCAGAACGGTGTTCTGGTCTCGGTAGAAACCGGCAAGGCACTGACCTACTCCCTGGAAACCCTGCAGGCGCGCGGCAAGCTGTTCGTCGAGCACGGCCAGGAAATCTACAACGGTCAGATCGTCGGCCTGAACAGCCGCGACAACGACATGGGCGTAAACCCAACCAAAGGCAAGAAGCTCGACAACATGCGTGCTTCCGGTAAGGACGAAACCATTGCCCTGGTTCCGCCTGTTCGCTTCACCCTGGAGCAGGCGCTGGAATTCATCCAGGACGACGAACTGTGCGAAGTCACGCCGAAGTCGATCCGTCTGCGTAAGAAGATCCTCGACGAAGGCGAGCGCACCCGCGCTGCCAAAAAAGCCAAGAACTGATAACAGTTCTAGCTAACTGAAAAGCCCCCGCCGGCGCGAGCCTGCGGGGGCTTTTTGTTTTCGGATGGTCTACTAGACGTGTGCTGAGTTTGCGCGCAAGGTTTGACGAGTTTTTCACAGTCTGTCTGGCATAACAGGCACCACTATTGGGCTGCAATGAGGTTGCTATGTCTGCAGTGTTGACAGGAGCGGCGCGCCAGCGGGTCGATTGGGCCGGGCTGGGTTGGGCGTTTGTGTTTTTCTGGTACTTCTCCGGCGTGACCCAGCTGTTGATCCAGCTGACCGGTACGGCTGGGTTTTCTGGCTTTCGTCAGGCATTACTGGCCAGTGCCTTGTGGCTGGTGCCGTTGCTGCTGTGGCCGGCGCGCTCGCGTCAGCTGGCTGCGGTGATTGGGGCGGTGCTATGGCTGTGTTCGCTGGGCAGCTTTGGTTACTTTCTGATTTACGGGCAGGAGTTCTCCCAGAGCGTAATTTTCATCATGTTCGAGTCGAACCTGAATGAGAGCCGCGAATACCTGATTCAGTACTTCTCCTGGTGGATGCTGTTGGCATTTGCCGCTTACGGTCTGGGCGGGTGGTGGCTGTGGCGCCAGGTGCGGCCGGTGTATTTATCGCGCCCGGGCGCACTGTTCGCAGCGGCTCTGGCGTTGTTTGTGTCGCTGGGTTACCCGGCGTTGCGTCAGTTCAGTAAGCACGACAGCTGGCAGGCAGGCTTCGACAATTTTGCCCAACGCATTGAAACGGCTACGCCGTGGCAGTTGGCGGTGGGCTACAAAAATTACCGTGAGCAGCTGGCCAATATGCAGGTCTTGCTAGCGGAGAACGCCAGCATTGCGCCCTTAAGCAACTTACAGGACGCCCATGCTGGGCAGCCGACCACCTTGGTATTAGTGATTGGCGAGTCGACCAATCGCCAGCGCATGAGCCTTTACGGCTACCCGCGTGAGACCACCCCGGAGCTTGATGCGCTGCGTGACCAGTTGCAGGTGTTCGATAACGTGGTCACGCCACGGCCTTACACCATCGAGGCCTTGCAGCAGGTGCTGACCTTTGCCGATCAGGAGCACCCGGAGCGCTACCTGACCACGCCTTCGGTGCTCAACCTGATGAAGCAGGCGGGTTACAAAACCTACTGGATCACCAACCAGCAGACGATGACCAAGCGCAACACCATGCTCACGACTTTTTCCAAGCAGGCGGATGAGCAGGTTTACCTGAACAATAACCGTGAGCAGAACGCCCGCCAGTACGACGGGGATGTGCTGGAACCCTTTGCCAAGGTGCTGGCCGACCCGGCCCCGCGCAAGTTTGTGGTGGTGCACCTGCTGGGCACGCACATGAGCTACCAGTACCGCTATCCGCCGGAGTTCGCGCGTTTCAACGACCGTACGGGTGTGCCGGCGAATGTCACGGATGATCAACTGCCGACCTATAACAGTTACGACAACGCGGTGTTGTACAACGATCATGTAGTGGCCAGCCTGATCAAGCGCCTGGCTGGGCAGGAACCGAATGGCTTTCTGCTGTACCTGGCGGACCATGGCGAGGCGGTGTTCGATGCGCCCAAGGCCGATGTGTTGGGGCGTAACGAGGCCGCGCCGACCAGCCCGATGTACACCGTGCCGTTTATTCTCTGGAACTCGCCCCAGTGGCGCGCGCAGCAACCCCGGGATTTCACCACGGCGCTGTCACGGCCCTACAGTTCGGCGCACTTTATCCACACATGGGCGGACCTGGCGGGCCTGCGATTTGATATGTATGAGCCGCATAAAAGCCTGGTGAGTGATGCGTTCAGGCCGTTACCGCTGCTGATTGGCAATCCCGAGCAGCCGAAGAGCCTGATCGATTTCAGCCTGATCAAGCCCAAGCTCGATGTGACAGAACTGGCTCAACGTGAGCGGGAGCAGCCTGCTGCCGAGCTGTAAGACGCATGAAAAAGCCCCCGTCAGCCTGGCTGGCGGGGGCTTTCTATGGGCTCGTTACGCTGCCCTCGGTTAAATCCCGCTTTTCACCTTGCTCCAGATGCGCGTGCGCACCCGGTCAATCTTCAGTGGCATGGCTTCCAGGGCGTAGAGGTTGTTCATCGCCTCTTGCGGCGGGTAAACCGTGGCATCGGCTTTCAGCTTGGGGTCAACCAGGCTGTCGGCAGCGCTGTTACCGTTGGCGTACTGCACGTGATTGGTGATCTGTGCGATGACCTGGGGCTGCAGCAGGTAGTTCATAAAGGCGTAGGCGGCCTGCTCGTTATTACTGTCGGCGGGCATGGTGACCATGTCGAACAAGATCGGCGTGCCTTCCTTGGGGATCACGTAGTTGATACGGATGCCGTTGTTCGCTTCTGCCGCGCGGTTGCCGGCCTGCATGATGTCGCCAGAGAAGCCCACGGCCATGCAGATGTCGCCATTGGCCAGGTCGCCGACGTACTTGGATGAGTGGAAGTAGCGCACGTTCTTGCGCATCTCCAGCAGCAGTGCCTCGGCCTTTTTGTAGTCCTCAAGGTTCTGGCTGTGGTGTGGCAGCCCCAGATAATGCAGGGCGATGGGCAACAGCTCCGGGCCGTTGTCGAGAATCGCCACACCGCACTGGCTGAGCTTGGCCAGGTATTCGGGCTTGAAGATCAGGTCCCAGGAGTCGAGCGGCACGTCCTCGCCGAGCACTTCACGCACCTTGGCCACGTTGTAGCCGATGCCGGTGCTGCCCCACAGGTAGGGAAAGCCGTACTGGTTACCAGGGTCGTTGGTTTCCAGGGCCTTCATCAGGATCGGGTTGAGATTGTTCCAGCCGGGCAGGCGGCTCTTGTCGAGTTTCTTCAGCGCGCCGCCCTGAATCTGCCGGGCCATGTAGTGGTTAGACGGGAATACCACGTCATAGCCCGAGCGCCCGGCCATCAGTTTGGCGTCGAGGGTTTCATTGCTGTCGTACACATCGTAGTGGGTGCTGATGCCGCTGCTTTGCTCGAATTGCTTGAGGGTGTCGGGGGCGATGTAGTCCGTCCAGTTGTAGATGCGCACGGTTTCCGCGGCCTGGCTGATGCTGCTGAGCAGCAGCAGAGGAAGCAGTTTTTTCAGCATGGGAATACCTCATCGTTTTTATCGGTGTTGTCGAAGCGGCAGTTGAATAGGGTGGAGCAGGGCCTGCGCTGGGCCCGGTTACTTGAGCAGAACGAAGCTCTTGCGTACGGTTTCCGTGATCTCCCACACGCCGAAGGTGTTGGCGGGCAGCAACAGGGCGTCGCCAGCTTGGATCTGCATGGGCTCGCCGCCATCTGGGGTGAAGGTGCAGCGCCCGGCGATAAAGTGGCAAAACTCCTGCTGGGCGATCTGCCGGCGCCAGCGCCCGGGCGTGCATTCCCAGACACCGGCGGCGACGCCGTCGGCATGTTCAATGCCCTGGCTGCTGGTGATCGCCACCGGCTCGCCGAGCGGCACGGCCACCGGCGTGGCATCGCTCAGGGGCAGGTGGGCGGTGTTTTTGAAGTGTTCGATGCTCATGAAACTCTCCGTTAACGCATGAATTTTTCCATGGTGCCGGCCAGGCTGCTGGCCAGCTGGCGCCGCCAGGGCGCGCTGTCTGGGTTGGCCAGTACGCGGTCCTCATGCACAAAGCTCTGGATGATCGCGTTGTAGCCGAGCCAGCGCAGCGGTTCCGGCTCCCAGCGCGGCAGGCGGTTGATCGGCTGGTCGCCGAGCACCCAGGGCTGGCGGGTTAGCTCGCTCTGCTGATCGAGAATCAGGTCGGCCAGGGTGCGCCCGCCGAGGTTGCTGGCGCCCACGCCTTCGCCGCCGTAACCGCCGGATAAGGCGATGCCGTTGCTGCGGTCCACCAGCATGTGCGGGCGAAAGCGCCGCGCCATGCCCAGGTTGCCGCCCCAGGCATGGGTGATGCGCACCTGCTTGAGTTGCGGGAAGAGTTCGCCGAACAGGTAGCGGCGTAGGTCGCGCTCGTCCTCGCTGAGGTTGAAATCGGTGCGCAGGCGGCCGCCAAAGCGGTAACCGCCTCGGGCGCCGAATACCAAACGGTCGTCGGCGCTGCGCTGGCCATAGGTCACCTGGCGACTGTTCTCGCTGAAGGCCTGACCGCGCTCCAGGCCGATATCGGCCCAAACTTCCTTGGGCAGTGGCTCGGTGGCCACCAGCAGGCTCTGTACCGGCAGCTGATGGTTGCCTAGCGGTGGCAGGCTGGCGGCGTAACCTTCCACGGCCGGGACGATCCAGTCAGCGCGCACGCTGCCAGTGGCGGTACGCACCAGGCCGGTTTGCCAGTCGACTACCCGACTCTGCTCATACAGCTCGACACCCATGGCCGCCACGCAGCGCGCCAGGCCGCGCACCAGCTTGGCGGGTTGAATGGTGGCGCAGTGCGGGGTGTAGATGGCGCCAAAGGCGTTGGCCAGCTGCAGCTGTTTGCCCAGGTCGAAGGGCGTCAGCCAGCGGTAGTCGGTTTCGTCCAGGCCCAGGGCACGCAATTCGGCCAGGTGTTGACGCAGGCTGGTCAGCTGCTCGGGGTAGCGCGCGGCACAATACAGTACGCCGGCCTTACGGTAATCGCAGGCGATCTGCTCGTCCTGCAGCACACTGGCGACTTCATCAGGAATGCCATGCAGCAGGGCATAGGCACTTTGGCGCGCGGCGCTGGGTTGGTCGGCGAGCAGGTTGTCCTGGCCGAGCAGGTTGCCCATCAGCCAGCCGCCGTTGCGCCCGGAAGCGCCGAAGCCGGCAATCTCGCCTTCGAGGATGACGATGCGCAGGTGTGGCGCCTGGCGCTTGAGGTAATAGGCGGTCCACAGGCCGGTGTAGCCGGCGCCGATGATGGCCACATCGGCATGCAGGTCTTCGGTCAGCGCGGGGCGGGCGGTCAGCGGTTCGGTCAGCTGATCCATCCACAGGCTGAGGGAGTGCCATGGGCTCATCGTCGATCTCCGGCAGTCAATCACTATGCGATGCGCAGAGACTAGGAGGTCGATCAGGGCTTGTCTTGTGTGCGTGCCCGCAAGGAAATTTGTTTGAGGTAGGCCTTGGGCGACAAGCCGGTGTGCCGGCGGAAGCAACTGTAGAAAGCCGAGAGCGAATTGAACCCAGCGGCGAAGGCCAGCTCATCGATGCGGAGCAGGTCGTTGCCGGCGTCCAGCCCCGCCAGCAGGTGCTGCAGGCGCTTCTGGTTGATGTAGCGGTAGAAGCTCTGGCCGAGCACCTGGTTGAGCAGGTGGGAGATCTGGTTGCGGCTGTAGCCGGTGGCGGCTGCGACCTGCGGCAAACTGAGTTGCGGGTCGAGGTAAGCCTGGGCGCGCTGCATGTAGTCTTCCAGGTCCTGCGCCAACAGCCCCAGCTGGCGGGCACTGAGGCCGAGGCGGCTAAGGGCCGGGCGGGAGTCAGCGCTAGAGGATAGCTCGCGTTCTTCGCGCATCAACGTGGCGTATTCATGGATGCGCCAGATCAGCCCGTCACGCACGGTAATCGCCTCGCCGGTGCGGAACGCCAGCAGGCCGCCACTACCGTGCAGGCTGATGCGGTACTGGATAAACGCGGTATGGCCGTCGATGCGGATGCGGTCGGTGTGCTCCAGCGCTTCACCGGGCTGGCGCGGCAGGTTGTTGCGCACGTAGTCGCGCAGCTCGGCAAAGCCCATGCAGCGCTGCTGGAAAAAGTCATGGTACTGGATATCCGGGTGATACAGCGCCATCACCGCGTCGAGGTCGCGGTCTTTCCAGCTGTAGTGATAGCGCATCACCGTGGCGCGGGTGCGCTCGGTCTGTTGGGCGTCATCGGGGAAGTCGGCGTTGTGCATGCCTGCCAGCTTGCCCGAGGCGTCGCGGCAGCTCAATGCTGTTGCTTAGCTCTTCGGCTTGTAGGCGCAGTAGCCGGGACGTGGGCCGATCTTTGGGTGGTTGCGGCAGGTGTCCGGGCGCTTCTCGTAGATGGTGCACAGGCGGGTTTTACGATCGAGGTAGTAGCAGTCGTTGTTGCTCATGCGGGTCAGGGTGAAGATGCCCGACTTCTGATGGAAGCGTTCGACGATGCCGTCTTTCTGCAGGCGCTTGGCGATGTTCTTCAGCGGCTCGCTGCGTTCGAACTCATCGACCACGCCAATGCGAATCAGGTCATTCAGGCGCGCTTCGACCGGCAGCGTGCAGCAGCTGGACATGCAGCTGTGGCACATATCAGCTGTGTATTTGGCCCAGGTTTCCAGGCGGTCGAGTTCGGCGGCGGCAATCAGGTTGTTTTTCATCGGGGCAGGCATGCATCAGTGGTTCGGCGCGCGATGATAGCGGCCTGGCGGCGTTTGTGAATGACTATCTGCCGGCTGGTCATCGTTTGTGCGGCAGCGTCGCCCCGAGTTTCTTGTTGTGCTGTGATGCGTGCGGCATGCGTCTCTCTGGGTATGTACCGGTCGGGCTCCTATACTGCTGCGCAGTGTGCGCCGGGTGCCGGGCAACAGGATGTTCGGGTTTAGCTGATATAGGAACGCGCTGCATGCAATGGATCTTCATGCTGGTGGGGTTGGTGCTTGGGGCGTTGGCGGATGAGACGCTGACGGCATCACTGCTGGGCGCTCTGATAGGCTTGGGCCTTGGCCAGGCGCTCAAACTGCAGGGTTTGGCGCGCGAGAATGCTGCGCTGACAGCGCAGCTCAAGGCGTTTTCGCAGCGCTTCGAGCAAGGCACTGCGGCGCTGTATGAGCGCTTGCTCAAGTTTGAGCAGGCTGCCACGCCAGCTGCCGAGGCACCGCCTGTTTCGGAACCGATCAGCTCCGTTGCCGAGCCTGCACCTGAACCTATCGTCAGTGCCCAAGCGGCCCAGCCTGAACTGGATTGGACCCTGGATTTTGTCCTACCCGAAGTCGCTCCCGAACCTGTCATGGCCATGCAGGCTTCGCCTCAACCCGCAGACGCCGCGCCGATAAAACCGCCGCCCGCGACCCCCTGGAAACCTGCCGAACCGCGTCAGCCAACGCTGCTTGAGCGGGGCTTCACTGCGGCCAAGGACTGGTTACTGGGCGGCAATACGGTGCTGCGCGTCGGTGTGGTGCTGTTGTTTCTCGGTCTGGCCTTCCTATTGCGCTACGCCACCGAAGGTGTGGTGGTGCCGGTGGAATTTCGCTACGCCAGTGTCGCCGCCAGTGCGGTGGCCTTGCTCGGCCTCGGTTGGTGGTTGCGTCTGCGTAACCCGAACTATGCCCTGATGCTGCAAGGCACCGGCGTTGCCGTGCTGTATCTGACGGTGTTTGCCGCGATGCGCTTACACCCGCTGTTGGATCCTGGCGTGGCGCTGGGTCTGCTGGTGCTGGTCACGGTTTTTTCGGCGATTCTGGCGGTCAAACAGGATGCCCTGGGCCTGGCGGCTGCAGCGGCGTTGGGTGGTTTCGCCGCGCCGATCCTGACCAGCACGGGCAGTGGCAACCATGTGGCGCTGTTCAGTTACTTCGCCCTGCTCAATGCCGGGATCTTTGCCATTGCCTGGTTCAAGGCTTGGCGGCTGCTCAACCTGATCGGCTTTGTCGGCACCTTCGGCATCGGCTTCGCCTGGGGCATTCGCTCCTATAAACCAGAGCTGCTGTGGAGCACCGAGCCGTTCCTGATTCTGTTCTTCCTGATGTATGTGGCCATCGGCCTGCTGTTTGCCCGGCGCAAGCTGCGTGAAGCCCTGGATGCGCCTGAGGACCGCGATGAACTGTTGCGCTGGGCCGCACGCAAAGGCGACTACATCGACGCCACCGTGCTGTTCGGCCCGCCGCTGGTGGGCTTTGGTTTGCAGTTTGCGCTGGTGCAACACATCGAGTTTGCCGCAGCGTTCAGTGCGCTGGCGCTGGGCTTGTTCTACCTGCTGCTGGCGCGGCTGCTGGTCGGTCGCACCGGTGATCGTGCCGTGTTGCTGGTGGAAACCTGCCTTGCGTTGGGCGTGGTATTCGGCAGTTTGGCGATTCCCTTGGGCCTTGATGCGCGCTGGACTTCGGCCGCCTGGGCGGTGGAAGGTGCGGGCATCTTCTGGCTCGGCCTGCGCCAGCAACG
The DNA here is from genome assembly GCF_012985775.1 of Pseudomonas sp. WS 5011. Classification (NCBI taxonomy): domain Bacteria; kingdom Pseudomonadati; phylum Pseudomonadota; class Gammaproteobacteria; order Pseudomonadales; family Pseudomonadaceae; genus Pseudomonas; species Pseudomonas sp. WS 5011. Next base: position 156,162 of record NZ_JAAQXA010000007.1, on the reverse strand, counting down.
CAGCCTGGCACGGGCATTCGCCCTGCTGCTGCAGGTGGGCGCGGCGCTGGCGTTCGTCATCGGCTTACGTGGCGGTGAACTGACGCTGCTGGACGGTGCGCCGTTGGGTGCGTTGATGCTCGGCGTGGCTTTGCTGTTCAGTTACTGGCAGCTGCGCCAGAACACGCAATACGCCAGCAGCTGGGAGGTGCGCGGATTGCCGGTACTGGCCTGCGCCGGGCTGGCGTTTCTCTATCTGCTTGCACCACTGCTGTTTGCCGCCCAGGGCACGGCGATCAGCTGGGCGCTGGCCGGTCTGCTGACGCTGTGGCTGGGTTTGCGTATTCAGGCGCCGAGCTTTCTGTTCAGCGCCTTTGCTGTGCAGTTGCTAGGTGGGGTGGTGTTTATGCTGGACATGGCCGGCAATGTGGCCACCGGCATGGGCGGCTTCTCTGCTGGTTGGCAGGGCTTGCTGACTTCGTCCTTGATCGGTTTCGGCCTGATCGCCGGCATGCTGCTGGCCGCGCGCGATCCGCAGGTGGGTAACGACCGTCGTCTGCTGCGCGGGCTATCCGTGGTGCTGCTGGTGGGTCTGGTGTTCCTCAATCTGGCGGTGCTGTTCGTCCTGCCGTGGGCCACGGCCAGTGCGGTGTGGGGCGGCAGCGGGCTGCTGATTATCTGGCTCAGTCTGCACTTGCAGCAGCGCGCCAGTTTTATCTTCGGTCTGCTGTTGCAGGTGCTGGCGGGACTGGTGTTCCTTGCGGTCAGCCCGCTGCTGTTTGGGCTGCTGTCGACCGAGGGCATTCGCCCACTGGCGCATATGGATTTCTGGACGCCGCTGGTGCTGGGTGTCGCCGCGTTGGTCGGCGCCTGGCGTTTGCAGCAGCTGGCGCGGCGCGAGGGGCCTAGCGCTCTTGGCAATTTCAGTTTGCTTGGTCTGGCGCAACTGCTACTAGTGTGGGGCGCAGCATGGTGGGCGTTGGCGCTGAGCAGCGAAGTGCTGCGCTTTGTGACGCCTGAGTGGCAGAGCAGTACCTTGCTTGTTGTGTTGGCGGCCAGCGTCGCCCTGGCGGCTTTCCTCGCGCCGCGTACACGCTGGGCCGAACTGGCGTTGCTGTGCTGCCTGCTGACGCCGCTGGCCGGTGTGGTACTGCTGCATGCCTGGCACTTGCACTATCACCCCGCTGCGCAGTTCGGCTGGCTGGCCTGGACGCTGCTGTTCGCCGTGCACTTCTGGGCGCTGCGTCGCTTGGCTGCGCAGTTGCCGGCGGGGGCGCTGAGCGCTGCCCATGTACTCGGCTGCTGGTTGCTGCTGGGCGTGCTGGCGCTGGAGTTGCGTTACCTGCTGCTGGCACTGTCGGAGCATTACAACGCCTGGCGTTGGCTGGGCTGGGCGCTGCTGCCGAGCGCCTACCTCTGGCTGATGGCGCTGCCGCGTCGCTGGCCTTGGCCGGTGGCCGCTTATCCGCGCGAATACCGCGTGTTGGCGTCGGCGCCGTTGGCGCTGCTGATGCTCGGCTGGTTCTGGCTGGCCAATGTCGTCAGCGCTGGGGAGGCTGAACCGCTGGCCTATCTGCCGCTGCTCAACCCGCTGGAGCTGGGCCTGCTGTTTGCCCTTGGCGCGGTATTCGCCTGGGCGCGCCTGGGGCTGGCCGAGCTGTGTGTCGAGAGTCTGCGCAGTCAGTGGCTGACTCAGGGCGTGGCGGGCGCCTCGCTGTTCGCGTTGCTGACTGCCATGGTGATGCGCACCGCACATCATTGGGGTGGCGTGCCTTATCAACTGGATGCGCTGCTTGATTCGATGCTGGTGCAGGCGGGGCTGTCGATTGTCTGGACGCTGATCGCGCTGCCGTTGATGGTCCTCGGCAATCGCCTTGGCCGTCGCGAGCTGTGGCTGATTGGCGCGGCGCTGATCGCGCTGGTGGTGGCCAAGCTGTTCTTCGTCGAGCTGGGTAATCGCGGTGGCCTGGAGCGCATCGTGTCGTTTATCGGGGTGGGTGTATTGCTGTTGGTGGTGGGCTATTTTGCGCCCTTGCCAGCACGCAAAGCGGATGCGGATCAGCCGCAGGAGCCAGCATGATCAGTCGTTTAATCAGCACTATTTTGCTCAGCCTGCTGTGCAGCGCGTCAGCCTTGGCGAAGGAGCAGCCAGGCGACTATGCCGTGCAATTACCGCTGAGCCTCAGTGGCGAAGGCCCCTGGTATCGCCTGGATGTGCCGATGGCACTGCATTTCGCTGCGCGCTATGGCGATTTGCGTGATCTGCGGGTGTTTAACGCCGAAGCCCAAGCACTGGCTTACGCCTTGGTGGCAGGGCAGGGCGAGTCGCGCGACAGCCAGCAGGAGCAGGCGGTGAAGTGGTTTCCGCTGTACGCCGAACAGGGCGACAACGCGGCCTCGCCAAGTTTGCGGGTACAGCGCAGTACCAGCGGCACCTTGATCGAGCTGCTTGATGAGCCAGATGCAGCCGCCAAGCCGGCTCTGCTGCGCGGCTGGCTGCTGGATGCCAGCGCAATGGACGAGCCGCTGGTGCGCTTGCAGCTGGATTGGAGCGGCGCTCAGGACGGTTTTCAGCGCTTCAGCATCGAGGCCAGTGATGACCTGCAAGACTGGCAGTCCTGGGGCAGTGGCCAGCTGGCGCGCCTGTCGTTTGATGGTGAGCGTGTCGAGCAGCGCCAGGTCGAGCTGCCAGGGCTTAAGGCGCGCTATGTGCGTCTGCTCTGGCAAAGCCCGCAACAGGCGCCGCAGCTGACGGCCGCGAGTCTGCTCAGTCAACGCAGTGACAGCGTGCCCGCGCCGCTGGTGTGGTCACAGCCGCTGGCAGCAACGCGCAGCCCGGATGGCGAATACCAGTGGCAGTTGCCCTTGGCCTTGCCCCTGGAGCGTCTGCATGTCGAACTCAGTCAGGCCAATAGCCTGGCGCCGATTCGCGTCAGTGGTCGCCATGAAGCCAAGGGCGCTTGGCAATCACTGGCGCAGGGCCTGCTGTACCGGTTGCCGGAAAATGGTGCGGAAATCCGTCAGGACGAATTGCTCTTGCCGGGCTGGCCGGTACAGCAGCTGCGTTTACAGGTGGATGAGCGTGGCGGCGGTTTGGGTGTCGAGCCGCCACAGATAAAGGTGGCGGTGCGCGCCACCCAGCTGGTGTTCCTCCAACGTGGCAGCCCGCCTTATCGGCTGGCGTTGGGGCGAGCGGGAGCGCAGTCGGCGGCTTTGCCGCTGACCACTCTGATTCCGGGTTATGAGCCACAGCGCCTGCAGCAGCTGGGTATAGCTGAGGCGCAGTTGCAGGCTGAGAGTCTGGTGCAGCAAGAGCAGGCCGCAGCGGGTGAGAGTGACTGGAAACGCTGGGGTTTGTGGCTGGTGCTGTTACTTGGGGTGGGCTTATTGGCGCTGATGGCGGTCAGCCTGTTGCGCCGGCCGAGTGCTGAATAGCGACTGTTGGTGAAATAAAGGCCAGCTGGCTAACGATTTTTGCAGTATGGTTGGCACCTTAAATTGATTAGCGTTTGAGGTCAGGAAGGCCCTTGCGTATCTCGACTTTGCCCCGTCTTGTGGGCGCGCCTGTGCGTTTTCGCGGTCGCTCTGACCGATTCGCTCAGCTGCTTCTTTCGGCAGAACCTACCCGATGAATGCCTGCGGTAATTCTGGCTGGGCGCTCAGCGCCCCGGTCATTCTCACCGGTCTGGTGTGCGTCGGGGTGCTCTTGCTGGCCCGCTGGGTCACGCGGCAGCGCTATTTCCCAGGGCGCGAGAGCTTTATCGTGCTGCACTTGGCGAGCCTCTGGTGGATGATTGCCGCCAGCCTGGAAATGGCTGCGCAAGGCCCACAGTGCAAAGTGTTCTGGGCCACCATGGCCTGGCCGGGCATTCTGGTGGTGCCCACCTTCTGGGCCATTTTCCTCTGGCAATACGTCAACAGCGTGCGTCAACCGCTGCCGCTGCGTAGTACCCTGGGGTTGGCCGTGGTGCCGGTGCTGATCTGGCTGATGGCCCTGAGCAACCCCTGGCACGGCCTGTTCTACGGCGCGGGTACGGCGCCACTGAGCGATGAACCAGGCGCGCCGATTCGCTATCAGCACGGGCCGCTGTTCTACGCCGCTGCTGCTTACGTCTACCTGTTTATGACCTTCTGCATGGGGGTGGTGCTGCGCGCAGCCATCGTCAGTTATGGCGTGCATCGCCGTCATTACCTGGCGTTTGTCTTCGTCACGGCGGTGCCCTGGGTTGCCAATATCAGTTATGTGGTGTTTGGCTGGATGCTCTTTGGCTTCGACCCGACGCCCTTCAGTTTTGCCTTTACCCTGGTGGCGTTTGCCTGGTTGATCGTTGGCGTAAGGTTGTTTGACCTGCTGCCGGTGGCCCGTCACCTCCTGTTGGATGCCTTGCTCGATCCGGTGCTGGTGGTTGATGCGCAATTGCGCGTGATCGAGGCCAATCCAGCCGCCTTGAAGCTCGCCAACCTGCGCAGCGGCTGGCAGGGCCGGCAATTGGAGGATTGGCCGATTCTCGGGGCAGATTTGCAGCAGCTGCTCAGTCAGCAGGAACAAGGTGAGCATGACCGCCTGTTGACCTTGGCCAACTCGGCGCGGTATTTCGAAGTGCGTATTCGCGCCATCGAGCGGGTGACCCATCGCGGCACCGTGGTGCTCGGGCAGATGCTCTACCTGCGTGATGTTACTCAGCGCCACCTCAGTGAGTTAAAACTGGCCGAAGCCCTGGCACTCAGCGAAGAGCGCCTGCGCACCATCACCAACCTGCATGAGCAACTGCAGGAACAGGCGCTGTGTGACCCGCTGACCGGGCTTTACAATCGGCGTTATCTGGATGAGTTTTTTACCCGCGAGTTGGCCGTCGCACAGCGCGAGCGCACGCCGATTTCTCTGGCTCTGATCGACCTGGATCATTTCAAACAGCTTAACGACGAGCATGGCCACCTCGAAGGCGACGACGTGCTCAAAGGCGTGGCCCAGCACCTGCTGGAGAATCTGCGCAGCTCGGACGCGGTATTCCGTATTGGTGGCGAAGAGTTCCTGCTGATCCTGCCGCGTGCCGATGCCCATGAGGCCCGCGCGCGTCTAGAAACCATCTGCCGTGATTTGGCCGCACACCCCTTGCCAACGCGCGGGGGCGCACGTTATGTGACCCTCTCGGCCGGCCTGGCGCTGTGGCCGGAGCAAGGCTTGGTGCTCGATGAATTGCTGCACGTAGCCGATGACGCGCTGTATCAAGCCAAGCATGCGGGGCGCAATAGGGTCTGCAGTCTGGCCTGATGGTCCGGCAACTCCTTCCATCCAGTGCTAAAGCGCTTTCCCCGCTAAAAGGGTAAACTGCGCGCGATTTTTCTTCCTTCCCGGAGCCATCCATGTCCCGCGTTACCCTCAGCCGCTACCTGATCGAGCAGACCCGTTGTAACAACACCCCGGCCGATCTGCGTTTCCTTATTGAAGTGGTCGCACGGGCCTGTAAGGAAATCAGCCATCAGGTATCCAAGGGTGCACTGGGCGGCGTGTTGGGCAGCATGGGCACCGAGAACGTGCAGGGCGAGGTGCAGAAGAAACTCGACGTGATTTCCAACGAAATCCTGTTGGAAGCCAACGAGTGGGGCGGTCACCTGGCCGGCATGGCGTCCGAAGAAATGGACAATGCCTACCAGATTCCCGGCAAGTACCCGAAAGGCGCTTACCTGTTGGTTTTCGATCCGCTGGACGGCTCCAGCAACATTGATGTCAACGTTTCGGTCGGCACCATCTTCTCGGTGTTGCGTTGCCCGGATCGTAATGGTGATGAAGGCGACCTCGGTGAGGAAGCCTTCCTGCAGCCGGGTACCGAGCAAGTGGCGGCTGGTTACGCGATCTATGGTCCGCAAACCATGCTGCTGCTGACCCTTGGTGATGGCGTTAAAGGCTTTACCCTGGACCGTGAGCTGGGCAGCTTTGTGCTGACCCACGACAACATCAAGGTGCCGGAGTCGACCAAGGAATTCGCCATCAACATGTCCAACCAGCGCCACTGGGAAGCGCCGGTACAGCGCTATGTCAGCGAGTTGTTGGCGGGCGAAGAAGGCCCGCTGGGCAAGAATTACAACATGCGTTGGATTGCCTCGATGGTGGCCGACGTGCATCGCATCCTGACCCGTGGCGGCGTGTTTATGTACCCGCGCGACAGCCGCGAGCCTGAGAAGCCGGGCAAGCTGCGCCTGATGTACGAAGCCAACCCGATGTCGATGATCATCGAGCAGGCTGGCGGCGTGGCCACCAACGGCACCCAGCGCATTCTCGATATTCAGCCGACTTCCCTGCACCAGCGCGTCGCCGTTTTCCTGGGTTCCAAGGAAGAAGTGCTGCGCATCAGCGCCTATCACCGCGAGTAAGCGATGAACGCGCCCTGGCAGCCGTTACTCGACTGGTGGTTCGGTGCTGCCGGCTGCGGCGCTGGCGTGACGGCTGCCGAGGTGGCTGCCAGTCGTACTGCGCTGTGGTTCGGCAAGCAGGACAGCCAGGATGACCAGGCGCGCGAGCAGTTTGGTGGGCTGGTTGAGCAGGCTCTGAGTAACCAGCTGCAAGACTGGCAGCACGAACCTGAAGGCTGGCTGGCAAACTTGCTGTTGCTCGATCAGCTGCCACGGATGATCTTTCGCGATACCCCGCGCGCTTTTGCTGGGGATCTGCTGGCTCGACCGTTGGCCCTGCACGGGCTGGCCCAGTGCTGGGATCAGCAACTGCCACCAATCCAGCGGGTATTTACCTACCTGGTGTTGGAACACGCCGAAGAGCTGGCGCTGCAGGATCAGGCTGTGCAGCTGTTTGAGGCTTTACTTGAGCAAGCCGTTACGGCCGAACGCGAGCTGTTTGCCGGTTATCTGGATTTTGCCGAGCGCCATCAGCGAGTAATCGCGCGTTTTGGCCGCTTTCCCCATCGCAACGTGATTCTCGGGCGTACCTCCAGCGCCGAGGAATCTGCCTTCCTGTTGGAACCTGGCTCGCGCTTCTAGCATCCAAGCAGGCATGCTCGGTATTGCTATGCCAAGCTGGTCTTGGTTCTTTCCTCAGGAGTTTCCCCATGTCTCTGCGTGTCGTCGCACTACTCGCCGGTTGCCTGCTGCTGGCCGCCTGCAACAAGATCAATCAGGACAATTACACCCAGCTCAAGGCGGGCATGAGCAAGGATGAGGTTGAGAGCCTGCTGGGCAGTCCAGGCGAATGCGCCGGCGCGTTGGGTATGTCCAGCTGCACCTGGGGCGATGAGCAGCGCTTTATCAGCGTCCAGTACGCCGGCGACAAGGTCATGATGTTCTCCGGCAAGGGGCTGAAGTGATGCGCCTGTTGGCGGCGTTGGCCGCAGCGGCGTTGTTGGTGGGTTGCGCCAACTCCGGCACGGGCGTGGTGCCGCCAAAGACGGTAGAGCAGGTCGATCTGCAGCGTTACCAAGGCACTTGGTACGAGCAGGCGCGTTTGCCGATGTTCTTTCAGCGCAACTGCGCGCAGTCTGAAGCGCTCTATACGCTGCAGGATGACGGCGCGATTGGCGTGACCAATCGTTGCCGCACGTATGACGGCGATGTGCAGCAGGTGCAAGGTCAGGCCGTGGCGCAGGTGCCGGGCGAAACCAATAAGCTCTGGGTGCGTTTCGACAACTGGGCCAGCACCCTGCTGCCAGGGCTGACCAAGGGCGAGTATTGGGTGCTGTACCTGGATGACGATTACCAGACTGCGCTGGTTGGGCACCCCAATCGCGAGTACCTCTGGCTGCTGACGCGCGATCAGGACATCAGTGCGCAACGTCGCGCCACTCTGCTTGAGGAAGCGCGCAGCCGTGGCTACGACACTCGCGCACTCATCTGGCGGCGGACGGATGCCGAGATGGCCTTGCAGCGTTAAGCGCCGCTTATTGCTTGGCTTTCGGGCTCTGCAGGCGGATATGCAACTGAGTGTCCGCCGTGCCGTGCTCAAACACGCTATCAGCCGGGGTCGGTTTGCCATTGAACAGCGGTGGGTTGCTGGATAAACCCACCGGCTCAAGTGGAATGCCCCGTCGGCCTTGGTCGAGCAGACCGTTGCCATTGCTGTCCTGGAACACCTGGATGGCATAGCGGCCGGGCGGCACGTTATCCAAACGCAGCTCGCCGTCGTCACTCCGTTGCTGGCGCAGTGGTTGTTCGGGCCAGCGGTTTTGTTCGCCGCTCACCAGTGCTGCGTACACGGGGCCTGTGGCCTGTATGCCGCCGACTGTGACCAAGATGTCGCCAGCCTGGGCCGCTGAGCTGACCAGTAGCAGCAAAAGGCCAGTCTGATAGCCGGCCTTCTTTACGGTTTGAAGAATTCTCTGTGGCATAATCCGGGCATTTCGCAGGAAGTGGCTGGCGATGCGTCAGGTCTTGATCGTTCATTTTTCGCAAACCGGCCAGCTAGACAGGTTGGCACAGTCGGTATGCGGACCTTTACAGCAATGCCGCGATATTCAGCTGGATTTTCTCACGCTGCAACCCGCGCAACCTTACCCGTTTCCTTGGCCGTTTCTCGGTTTTTTCCGGATTTTTCCGGAAACCGTGTTGATGCGCCCGCAGCCATTGCTGCCGTTGGCGGTCGATGCGAACAAGCGTTATGACCTAGTGATCCTCGCCTATCAGGTGTGGTTCTTGTCGCCCTCGCAGCCGATGACGGCTTTCCTGGCTTCCACTGAGGCGGCGAAGCTGCTCAAGGACACGCCGGTGGTGACGCTGATCGGCTGCCGCAACATGTGGCTGATGGCTCAAGAGAAGGTCAAGAAGCAGCTCACTGAACTGGGCGCGCGGCTGGTGGACAATATCGCCCTGACGGACGCTTGCGGAACAGCAGCGAGCTTTCTAGCAACGCCCTTGTGGCTGTTTACCGGACGGCAGAAGCCCTACAGCTGGGTGCCGCGCGCCGGTATCGATGAGGCGCAAATTAGCTCCGCCAGCCGCTTTGGCGTGGCCATGAGGCAACGCTTAACGGCTGACAGCCTACCGATTGCGCAACCGATGCTCCGCGGCCTCGGTGCCGTGCGAATTGATGAAAAGCTGATCGCCAGCGAGAGGGTCGGCAATCGCAGCTTCCAGTTATGGAGCCGCTTGCTGGCGGCGTTAGGCCCGCAGCAGAGCCGTCGGCGTGGCGCCGGGCTGGTGGTGTATATCGTCTTTCTGTTGTGCCTGATTGTCACGGTCGTGCCACTCAGTGCCTTGCTTAAAAAACTGTTGGCGCCGCTGTTAAAAGAGCGCACCCAGCGTGAGAAGGCTTACTTTGCCGGCCCGTCTGGCGAGTGACGGGAGCCTCTAAAAACTACCTGCGTTGTCATCGCTGCGTTGAAAACAGGCTCAAAATGCTCATTTACCGCACGTAAACTGCGCTTTTTCTCCTGTTTTCGCCTTGCGCTGACTGCCTCGCTTACGTTTTTAGAGGCACCCTAAGTGACCCGAGGAAGTCCCGTGGTACAACCTGTATATATCAACCGCATCAGCGCATTCCTGCCCCATGAGCCGGTCGACAACGAGCAGATGGAAGCACGCCTGGGCCTGGTCGGCGGCAAACCCTCGCGGGCGCGCAAGCTGATTTTGCGCAGCAATGGCATTGTTCAGCGCCACTATGTGATCGACCCGCAGACCGGCGCACCGAGCATGAACAATGCCCAGGTCAGCGCGGCAGCGATTCGTGGCTTGCTCGGTGGCGATTTCCAGTTGAATGACCTCGATTGTCTGGTGGCCAGCAGTGCCTCGCCGGATCAGGTCATGCCTGGTCATGCGGTGATGGTGCAAGGCGAGCTGGGCAATCCGCCGTGCGAAGTGGTGTCCACCGCCGGTATTTGCCTGTGCGGCATGACCGCGCTGAAATACGCCTGGATGAGCGTGGCCAGTGGCGAAAGCCGCAACGCCGTAGCCTGCGGCTCGGAAGTAGCGTCGACCCTGATGCAGGCAAGCAATTTCAACGCCGAGTACGAGAGCCGCCTCGACGAGCTGGAAACCCACCCGGAAATTGCCTTCGAGAAGGACTTTCTACGCTGGATGCTCTCCGATGGCGCAGGTGCCGTGCTGCTGCAAGGCCAGCCTAACCGCACAGGCCTGAGCCTGCGCATCGACTGGATCGACATCTTCTCCTTTGCCGATCAGATGCCGCCGTGCATGTATGCCGGCGCGGAAATGGTCGACGGCCAGCTGCAGGGCTGGAGCCGCTATGACGGCGGCGAGCGCAACCGCCGCTCGCTGATGGCGATCAAGCAGGATGTCAAACTGCTGAACGACAACATCGTCAAATACACCGTGGAAGAGACGCTGAAGCGCATCATGGCGCGCCGCGAGCTGCAGGCCGATGCGGTGGATTATTTCCTCCCGCACTATTCCTCCGAATTCTTTCGCGAGCGCCTCTCCGTAGGCCTGGCCAATGCCGGCTTGCCAATCCCGCAGGAACGTTGGTTTACCAACTTGACCCGTAAGGGCAATACCGGCGCCGCGTCGATCTTTATCATGCTTGATGAGTTGTTCAATTCAGGTAGCCTGCGCAGCGGCCAGCGTTTGCTCTGCTATGTGCCGGAAAGTGGGCGCTTCTCCAGCGCCTTTATGCAGTTGACAGTGGTTGGCCAGGACGGTGACAACACATGAAGCTCGATGAGGTTCCTCAGGACCACAGCTCCACTTACGGCGGCCATTGCAAGCTGGTTTATGCCGTGGATGCCAGCGGCCATTACCAGGGCGCGCAGAGCGATGGCTGGGAGCCGGAAGCTTTTGCCACCCAGCTGGCCGTAGCCGAACTGCAGGAGCAGGAAGCCGAGGCCGAGGCTGGCTGGCAGCGCGGCGAGCTGTCGCCGCTGAAGTGCCTGATGTACCGCTACCGCCTGGATGAGCCAGCGTTGGCGCAGATTACTGGGCTGTGGCAGTGGCGTATTCGGCGGCACTTTCGTCCGGCGATTTACAAGACACTGTCGGCAGCCATCCTGGCGCGTTATGCGGACGCCTTCGGCCTGCCTGTTGAGCAGCTGATCATCTATCAAAAGGATTTGGCATGAGCAGTTTTCAGCATCAACAGAGCGCCCACTGCGAAAGCGGGGTGATGGCCAGTCTGTTGACCCATGCCGGTTTGCCGATGAGCGAGCCGATGGCGTTCGGCCTGGCCTCGGGCCTGGCGTTTGCCTACCTGCCGATCGTCAAACTCAGCGGCATGCCGCTGATTGCCTACCGCATGCCGCCTAAGCACCTGATCAAGACCCTGAGCAAACGCCTGGGAGCGAAGCTGCACACGCGCACCTTCGGCGATCCCGAGCAGGGCCGACGTGAACTGGATGCAGCGTTGGACAGTGGCCGTCTGGCCGGGCTGCAGAGTTCGGTGTTCTGGCTGCCGTATTTCCCGTCGGAGATGCGTTTTCACTTCAATGCGCACAACCTGCTGGCCTATGGCCGCGAGGGCAATGACTACCTGATCAGCGATCCGGTGTTCGAAGCGCCCGTGCGCTGCGCCGCCGAAGACCTGCAGAAGGCGCGTTTTGCCAAAGGGGCGCTGGCCGCCAAGGGGCTGATGTACTGGCTCGATGATGTGCCGCTGGAGCAGGACTGGAACAAACTGATCCGCCAGAGCGTGCTGTCCACCACACGGATTCTCGATGGCATGCCGCTGCCGTGGATCGGTATTCGCGGTATTCAGCACCTGGCCAAGCAGATCGACAAACTCGATCCCGCGCAGAGCAAGTACAACCGCCTGTACCTGACCCATATCGTGCGCATGCAGGAAGAAATCGGCACCGGCGGCGCGGGTTTTCGCTTTATGTATGCAAGCTTTTTGCAGGAAGCTGGCGAGAAGCTGGGCGACAACAACCTGCAGGAAGCTTCAGCGCAGCTGACCGCCATCGGCGACCAGTGGCGTCAGTTTGCCTCTGCTTGCGTGCGCGCCAGCCGCAACAAGGGCGAGACGCCCAACTTTGCGCCCATCGCCGAGAGTCTGCGTGGCATTGCCCTGCAGGAACGCGGGTTGATGAAAGAGCTGGCGGCCTGGAGCAAACGCTAGGGTGGATCGCGCTGTATCGATCCACTGTTCAACGCCGCTGGTGGATGAACGCGGCGTCATCCGCCTTACAGCTTGATACGCAGCACCTCGGTATCTGCACTTAACTCGGCAAAACTGTTGGCGTAAGCGCCAGCAGTTGCACCTTCAAGCAGCACCGCCTGCACACAAAAATCCCCGTGCTCATCGCAGACCAGCAGCAACGCCTGCTCGATGAGGCCGTCCTGCAAATCCAGATTGGCCAGGGCCTGTAGTTGCATCCAGACCTGTGCGCCAGCACCGATAAACAGGTTTGGCCCCTCGATGCTCAGCTGTTGGGCGATATGAAAGCCGGCGGCATTGCTCACGCTGTTCACAAACTCGAAAGGCTTGGGCTGCTTGTGTTGTACGCACACGGCCTCCAGCAACGCGCCCATGGTGGCTCGCGCCGGGTGCGCCGAAGCCAGGTACAGGCCGCAATTGCGGCGCACCTGGGGTTTCAGCGGCGCGGCGGCCAGCAGGCATTGCAGAATCAGCCGGTCGATACGCCGTGGCGGGCTGTCAAGCCACTGCCCGAGGGCGGTCTTCAGCTGTTTATCATCCATGCTGGCCAGGCCGTGGATCTCACAGGCAGCGATTATCGGCATGCTGAATCTCCCTGGGCGCAGCCTTGTAAAACCAGGCTGGCATTATTGCCGCCAAAACCGAAGAAGTTGGCCAGCAGCAGGCTGTCGGCCGCCAAGGCTTGCGGTTCTGCGCTAAAGGGCAGCAGGGCTTCGTTGGCGTAGTCCACGGCTGGAAGTGCGCCCAGCTGCAGGGTTTTGAGCAACAGCAGGCTTTCACTCAGGCCACAGGCCCCCAGGGTGTGGCCGAGCCAGGGTTTAAGCAGGCTCAGGGCCGGCATCTGTTCGCTATACAGCCGGCGCATGCCGTTGCTTTCGGCTTCATCGTTGGCGCTGGTGGCGGTGCCATGCAGTTTCACCAGATTGATCTGCGCCGCCGAGCAGCCGGCACTGTTGAGCGCCTGTTGCATGACCCAGTGGATATGGCTGCCATCTTCGCGAGTGGTGGTCAGGCTGCTGGTGTCGCACGCACTGAAACCGCCGAGCAGGCGCGCCAGCGGTGCGTCACCGGGTTCGCGGCTGAGCAGCGCCGCGGCATAGGCTTCGCCCAGCAAAAGGCCGTCGCGTTCAGGGTGGAAGGGGCGGTATTGCCCGCTGGGGCTGGTCAGCATCAGCGCGCCGAATCCCTGCATAGCGATGGCGCTGGGTGTCTCGAAACTCAGCACCAGGGTGCGGGCATACTGGCCTGCGTTGATCAGGCGGGCGCCGTACAACAGGCCATTAGCCGCGCTGGTGCAGGCGGTGTTCAGGGTAAAGGCCGCGGCAAACCCCCAACGCTGGCGCAGTTGGTGGGCCAGCAGGTCGAGGGATGTTGAGTCATCTGGGCAAAAGCTCTGGCGTTCGGTGGTCAGGGCTTCCAGCTCACTGATATCCAGGCTGGTGCTGGCGACAATCAGCAGGCAGTCGTCGAGCGTTTGCGGTGGGACGCCGAGGGTCTCAGCCAGCAGGCGATCCAGGCGCTCACTCAGACTTTCGCCAGTGTTAGCCGCGTAGAGGTACGTGCGCGGCTCCTGCACTTCATGCAGTACGAAGGGCTCCCCCTGAGGCGCCTGGCCGCGTTGCAGGGCCTGGGCGGCATTGAGCAGATCATCACCCAGGGCGCAGTGCAGGGCCGCGCGTTGCAGGTAGATGGGGGTCACTGCTGCTGCCTGATGTAGGCGGCAATGCTGGAAATGCTGCCGAGAATGCGCCGTCCATCCTTGGCGCCCTCAATGCGCACGCCGTAGTGCTGCTGCAGCGCCAGGGACACTTGCAGAGCATCCAGGCTGTCCATGGCAATACGGCTTTTGCCGCCGAACAGTGGCTCGTCATCGCTGATGCTTTGCCAGTCGATATCGTCTTCCTTGTCGCACTCGCGAATCAGCAGTTGTTTGAGTTGTTGTTCTAGTAGTGAGTGGTCCATTGCGTGCGCTGTACTCGTCGGGTGAACAGAAGCAGCCCAGCCATGCCGCATACGGCTGCAAACAGCAGCAGGCGCGCGCAGTAGGGGGCGATGTCGGCCAGTGAGCCGTGGCCCACCAGCAGGGTGAGGAAGGCGTCCAGCGCCCAGCTCATGGGGGAGATTTCCGCCAGTTGGGCCATGGCCGCCGGCATCACACTTTTCGGCACCATGATCCCGCCAATTGCGGCCAGCAGGATATTGATGCCGCCGCCGAGCAGTAGCGCTTGTTCGCTGCTGCGCGCCAACGCGGCGAGCAACAGGCCCAAACTGCAGGTGGCAAGCGCCACACTGATGGCCAGCAGCGGATACGCCATGGCGCTACCGGGCAGGCTAAGCGCCGGCAGACCAAGCAGTGGCAGGCCGTAGACGCCAATACTCAGCAGCAGAGCGAACTGCAGCAGGTTGATGGCGAAGTACGGCAGCAGTTTGCTCAATACCAGGGTGCCAAGGTTCAGCCCCAGGCAGCGCAGGCGCAGCAGGGTGCCGCTTTGTTGTTCGCGCTGAAAGCCACCGGCCATCGGTAGCATCACAAAGAACATGCCGAAGATCAGCCAGGCCGGCACGCTCAGTTGGGTGGCATTGGCGCGGCCGCTGAGGTCGCCGCTGGCCAGTTGTTCCTGTTCATTGATCTGGCTCTGAGTGCGCTGCTGCACCAGTTTCAAACGCTCAGCACGGCTGAGTTCGGCATCAACTACGCCGCTGTCTTCCAGATAGGCCAGCAGCCGGGTCTGCGCCAAGGCGATGCTCACCGCGCTGTGCAGGCGCTGGCGTGAGAGTTTGTCGAACTGTGCCGGGTAGCTCAGGCTCGGCCCTTGATGCGGGCTGTCCAGCAGCGTGTCGGTGAAGTCTGCGGGCAGGCGAACCCGGGCCAGACGTTCGTCGCTGTTTGTGAGCAGCGTGCTGTCCGCCAGTTGCGCCTGCAGGGCGTCGCGGAAGAACTGGCTGGCGTCGTCCTGCGGCGCTTCGATAATCAGGCGCAGTGCGGGCGGTTTATCCTGCATATAGCTGGACATGGCCCCGGCCATCAGCAGCAGAAACAGCGTCGGCATGATGAACAGCACGGCCAGCGCATGGGGGTCGCGCAGCAGCAACAGCACTTCCTTGCGCGCCAATGCCAGGAGCCCTGTCCAGAGCCTCATAGCCGGCCTCCGTTAAGGCGCAGATAGAGCTGCTCGAGCGATGGGCGGCCGAAGCGCAGCAGGTTGGGCAGGCCATCCTGGGCGGCGACAAATTCTGTAATGGCCAGCAGCTGCTGGCCATTCAGTGCTGCGAGACGTAGACCCTTGGGCAGCACTTCGGCGCTCAGTTGCAGGTGTGCGAGCAGTTCGCTCAGACCTGTGGGCGCAGCGTCCGGCCATTCCAGCAGCAGGCCGTGGTCGTCGCCGAGCAGCTGGCGTTTGTCCAGATCCAGGCGCACCTGGCCTTCGTGCAGCAGCAGAATGCGCTGGGCGACCCGTTCGACTTCTTCCAGATAATGGCTGGTGTAGATCACCGCCTTGCCGTCGGCCGTCAGCTGCTCGACGGCTGCCAGCAACTGTTGGCGACTCGCGGCGTCGACGCCCACGGTGGCTTCATCGAACAGATAGAGGTCAGCCGGTTGCAGCAAGCCGATGGCAAAATTCAGCCGCCGCTGTTCGCCGCCGGACAGCTGCTCGCTGCGCCGCGTCAGCTTGTCTTCCAGTGCACAAATATCGATGCATTGTTGTAGACGCTGACGGCGTTCAGCACCGCGCAGGCGATACAGGTCGGCAAACAGTTCGAGGTTCTCGCCTACCTTGAGCCCGGCATAGAAGGCCAGCTGCTGCGGCACCAGGCCCAGCCTGGGTTGACCTTCCCAGCGCAGCTCACCCTGCTGCAACGCCAGCACGCCGCTAAGCAGTGAGAGCATGGTGGTCTTGCCGGCGCCATTGCTGCCCAGCAGGCCCAGGCATTCGCCGGCCTGCAACTGCAAGTCGATGCCTTGCAATGCGGCGCGGTTGGCGCCTGGATAGCTGTGGACGACATTGCGCAGTTCAAGCATGAATCAGCACCAGCAGCAGTTTGCCGTCGAGCAGCAGTTGTTCTTCGCTGTGGATACTGAAGGCATAGAGCGCGCCGGCCGGGCTCAGTGCCTCCTGCTGGGCGCTGACCTGCAATGCGCCACTGCGCTGAGCTGGCTCGTGATGCAGCTGCAGCTGCGAGAGCTTGCCGACCAGGGCCATTTCAATGGCATTGCCGTCGCCGTATAAGGCACCATGCGCGGCGCACAACTGGGCCGCCGCCTCGAACAGCAGGCAGGGCGAGGCCGCTGGGCCGAAGGTATCTAGGTAGCGCCAGGCACTCAGGCCCTGAATGCTCAGGCTGTCATGCGCCAACAGGCCGTCCAGCCAGAGAGCTGGGCCTTGATGGGGCAGCAGGCTGTGCAGTTGAGTGCGATCCATTGCGGGCGGCCGAGGTAAATAGGTCGGCAGTGTAACAGAGGGGCTGCAAGTCACGCAGTGCCTGGGTTTGGCAGGCCAGCGAGCAAAATTGGAGAGGTTCTATGGCGTGGTTGCAAGGGGGCGCTTTTGCGCTGGGGACGCTGGTGTTGGTGGCGCTGTCCTGGCGGGCATTGCAGCGGCCCAAGTCCCACGGCTTCTACCGTTTTTTTGCCTGGGAGGCGATCCTGGCGTTACTGGTGCTCAACGTGCCACAGTGGTTTGTCGACCGTTTTTCCACTCACCAGCTGGTGTCCTGGGCCCTGTTATTCGCTTCGCTGCTGGTGCTGTTTCCCGGTCTTTATCAATTGCGCCGCATGGGCCGCCCGAACGAGCAACGCACGGATGCCGAGCTGTTTGCCTTTGAACGCACCTCGCAGCTGGTGACCAGCGGCATTTACAGCCACATCCGCCACCCGTTGTACGCCTCGCTGCTATTGCTGGCCTGGGGCGTGGCCTGTAAGCAACCTAATGGCCTGAGCCTGGTTCTGGCGCTGCTGGCCAGCCTGACACTCTGGCTGACTGCCAAGCGCGACGAAGCTGAGTGTCTGCAGCAGTTTGGTGAGGCGTACCGCGACTATATGCAGCGCAGCAGAATGTTTATTCCCTGGGTGATATAGCGCGATTCAACCGCTGAATAGGCTTTCTATTTACCCGTTTGGGTGAGAGCCGCGTGCGTGGGTTCTCATTAGTCTCCTTCGCTTGCCTGTGTAGGGCATCACAATAAGAAGGGGAACCCCATGAGTCATCCATTGAAAGCCTTGAGCGCTGCTGTGCTGCTGGCGAGTCTGTCTGCAGCGTCACAAGCCATGCCTTATTCGCAGTTGATCATTTTTGGCGATTCCTTGAGCGACAGTGGGCAGTTTCCGGATCTGGGTAGCCCTTTACTGGCGGGTAACCCGACTGGAGGGGTGCGCTTTACCAACCGCACTGGACCGAACTACTTAGGCAATAACAGCGAGTACTTCGATACGGTTGCCACCCAGCGTTTGGCTTCCCTGCTAGGCCTACAGGCGCTGCCCTCGACACCCATTCTGCCGCAGATACTGACTGGTAACGCCGATGGCACCAACTATGCCGTGGGCGGCTATCGCACTGATCAGATCCTGAGTTCGATCACCGCGGCCAATGGTTCTGTGGTGGATGCTGGCGGCGGCATCAGTCGTACTCGTAATGGGTATCTGGTAGATGTGCCACGCGTTGACCCCAATGCGTTGTTCTACATCAATGGTGGTGGCAACGATGTGCTGCAGTTTGTTGTGACTGACCAGGCAAGCGCTGCGGCTGCAGCGGCTGATTTGGTCGCGGGGGTAGCGGCTCTTCAGGCTGCAGGCGCGCGGACCATTATCGTCGCCGATCTACCTGACGTCGGCTTGACGCCAGCGGGTTTCGCCACCGGCTTCCGCGCGGCCTGGTCGAATGCATCAGGGCTGCTCAACGATGAGTTGGGTACTCAGTTGGCTGCATTGGGCGGCAATGTCATTCGCCTCAATTTCCGCGGTTTGCTTACCGAGGTGAAGGCTGATCTGGCCTCTTTCGGCTTCGACCCCTTGGTGGCGCAGACTGATGTCTGCTTCAGCGGCAGTAGTTGCCTGGCCGATCCGACCTGGGGCATCACAGGGCTCACGCCCAACCCTGACCGCTTGATGTTCAATGACGGGGTGCATCCGACTGCAGCCGTGCAACAGATCAGTGCGGATTATATTTTTTCGATACTGGGCGCGCCCTGGGAAGTGTCCCTGCTGCCGGAAATGGCGATGGCCAGCCTGAATGCCCATCAGCAGCAATTGCGCAGTGAGTGGCAAACAGATCGCGGCCTTTGGCAGGCTCAGGGCCAGTGGCGTAGTTTTGTCACGGCCAGCGGCATGCGTCAGCAGTTTCAGCGTGATGCTGCCACGAGTGGTGGTGACAGTGATGGCTTGGGCGTCCACCTGGGCGGTAGTTACCGCTTCGATGAAAACTGGCGCTTCGGCCTCTCGCTGGGCTTACAGCATCAGCAATTGGAAAGCGACAACGATTCCGAGTACGACCTGCGTAGCTATTTGCTCAGCGCCTTTTCCCAGTACCAAAAGGAGCGTCTGTGGGCTGATGCCAGCCTGAGTCTAGGGCTGCTGGACTACAGCGACCTCAATCGTCAGTTTGCTCTGGGGATTGCCGAGCGCCGCGAGAAAGGCGATACCGATGGCAAGCTCTATGCGCTGTCTGCGCGAATTGGTTATGACCTGGCCAATGCCGGCACTGACTGGCGTGTCAGCCCCTTTATCAGTGCCGATCTGGCACGGGTGGATGTGGATGGTTATGCCGAGCAGGGCAACAGTTCCACGGCACTCAACTTTGGCGATCTGCAGCGTGACAGTCGCCGCTTGGGTGTAGGCCTGCAGCTTAATTATCAATTGAGCAACAGCACCCAGCTGTATGCCGAGGTCGCCCGTGAACGCGAGTTCGAGGACGACCGGCGTGACTTGAAAATGGGGCTTAACTCCGTGTCGGGCAATCAATTCGAACTGCAGGGGCATACGCCAGCCAATGGACAGACGTTGGCCAGCTTCGGTGTGCAGCATGTTTTGGGGAATGAGTTAAAGCTGAGTGCAGGCTACAACTTCCGTGGCACTACAGACCGCCAGCACGGCATTAACCTTGGGCTCAGCTTGGACTGGTAACTCTGTTAGCCGCCCGCAGCCTTTCTGTAGGCGGCTTATTGCCAGCTCAGCCGTGCCAGCTTCCACTCATCGCCTTCAAGCCACCACTCCATCTTCACGCTGTAGTGACGTGCACTGTCTGGGATCAGGCCTTCGGCACCGGCCAGGGCGACCTGGGCTTCGGTGTGGCCTTTTTCACTGTAGGTCGTGTCGAGGTAGCTGTTCTTGCTCAGGGCCAGCACCTTGATGTTCTTGTGGCGCATAAACAGCAGCAACATGGTGCGCTGCGCCCACTCACGGTCAAATTCGCCTTGGGCCGAGAACTGCGGGTGCAGCTGGTCGAGTACCACGTTGTTCTTCTTCGCTTCCAGGTTGTCCTGCAGTTGTTGCACGGCTGCTTCCAGCGCGGCCTGCGGATCATCTTTGGCACCGCAACCGGCGAGCAGGGTGCAAAACAGTAGGAAAGCTAAGGCAAATATCCGTGTTGGCATGCTGAACTCCTTTTTCATGGTTATGATGCCCGGCAGAGCTTAAAGCGGTTGCGCCCGTGGGTGTTCGGCGCAAGGCCGTCGACGTTACATCGCGCATTATTCAGGTCAAGTCAGGAGCATGCCATGCAGACCTTGTATCCGGAGATTAAACCCTACGCCCGTCATGAGCTGGCGGTGCAGGCGCCGCACGTGCTGTATGTCGACGAGAGTGGTTCGCCGGATGGTCTGCCTGTGGTGTTTATTCATGGCGGCCCGGGCGCCGGCTGCGACGCGGCGAGCCGGCGCTATTTCGACCCCAACCTGTACCGTATTGTCACCTTCGATCAGCGTGGCTGCGGCCGTTCCACACCGCACGCCAGCCTGGAGAACAACACCACTCAGGCACTGATCGCTGACATGGAGCAGATCCGCGAGCACCTCGGCATCGACAAATGGGTGCTGTTCGGCGGCTCATGGGGTTCGACCTTGGCGCTGGCTTATGCTCAGGCTCATCCGCAGCGCGTGCATGGGCTGATTCTGCGCGGCATCTTTCTGTGTCGCCCGCAGGAAATTCAGTGGTTCTACCAGGACGGGGCGAGCCGCCTGTTCCCCGACTACTGGGAAGATTACCTCGCGCCGATCCCAGCGGATGAGCGCGGTGATCTGGTACAGGCCTTCTATAAACGCCTGACCGGCCCTGATCAGATAGCCCAGATGCATGCCGCCAAAGCCTGGTCGACCTGGGAAGGGCGTACTGCCACCCTGCGCCCCAATCCGCAGGTGGTCGACCGTTTCAGTGACGCTCACCGCGCGCTGTCGATTGCCCGCATCGAATGCCATTACTTCGTCAATAACGCTTTCCTCGAAACCGATCAGCTGCTGCGCGACATGCCGAAGATTGCCCACTTGCCCGGGGTGATCGTGCACGGCCGCTATGACGTGATCTGCCCACTGGACAACGCCTGGGCGCTGCACCAGGCCTGGCCGAACAGCGAACTGCAGATCATCCGTGATGCGGGGCATTCGGCCGCAGAAGTCGGCATTACCGATGCCCTGGTACGTGCGGCGGACGACCTGGCGCGGCGCCTACTCAACCTGTCTCCGGACGAAGCATGAAGGCACTGATTCAACGGGTGCTTGGCGCCCGAGTAGAAGTGGCGGGTGAGGTGGTTGGCGCAATTGATCAGGGCTTGCTGGCGCTGGTGGGCGTCGAGCCGCAGGACACCCCGGCCAGTGTCGATAAAATTCTGCACAAGCTGCTCAACTACCGCGTGTTCAGCGATGCGGCTGGCAAGATGAACCTGTCGCTCAGCGATAGTGGCGGCGGCTTGCTGTTGGTGTCGCAATTCACTCTGGCCGCCGACACCAAGAGCGGACTGCGCCCAAGCTTTTCCAGTGCCGCACCACCGGCGCTGGGCGCGGAGCTATTCGACCTGTTGGTTACCCAGGCCCGCGGCAAACACTCGCAGGTTGCCACTGGCCAGTTCGGTGCCGATATGCAGGTGCATCTGGTCAATGACGGGCCGGTGACCTTTCTGCTGGAGAGCTAGCAGCGCGGCTAGCGCGCGAGGGCTTCGGCGACAAAGTCCAGACGATCCTGGCCGAAGTGCATCTCCTGGCCGATGAAGAAAGTCGGTGCGCCAAACACGCCGCGCTTGATCGCTTCTTCAGTGGTGGCCTTGAGGCGTTCCTTCACCGCTTCATCGCTGACCAGTTGCTCAAACTCACTCAGGTCGAAACCCGCGCTGCTCAATACTTCTGCCACGACCTCAGGCTTGCTGAGGTTTTTCTGTTGCACCCACAGCGCCTCGAAGAGGGTTTTCACGTAGTGCTCGAAGCGTTCGCTGCCCTGATAACCGGCTGCGCCGCGCATCAGGGTGAGGGTGTTGATCGGGAAATGCGGATTGAAGGCCATCGGCACGCCATAGCGGCTGGCAAAGCGTGCAAGGTCCCTGAGCATCCAGGCGCCCTTGCTCGGGATCATCACTGGCGACTGGTTGCCGGTGGCTTTGAATACGCCACCGAGCAACATCGGTCGCCAGATAAGCTGCGCGCCGGCTTCGCGGGCGATTCGCGGCACCTGGGTCCAGGCCAGGTAGCTGGCTGGGCTGCCGAAATCGAAAAAGAATTCCAGGGTTTTGCTCATTGCATGCTCCTTTGGGAGATTTTGTTATTGGGCGAGCGCGCAGTCGTTAGAACGTCTCAGACCATGGCCGCAGGTCCAGCTCATGCACCCAGCAATCGCGAGGCTGGCAATGGATCTGCCAGTAGGTGTCAGCGATGTGGTCGGGATTGAGAATACCGTCCTGATCCTTGAGCTGGTACAGCTGCGGAAAGGTGTCGCGGATAAACGCGGTGTCGATGGCCCCGTCGATAATCGGGTGGGCGACATGGATGCCCTTGGGGCCGAGCTCGCGGGCCATGCTCTGGGCCAATGCGCGCAGGGCGAACTTGGCACTGGCAAAGGCGGCGAAATTCGCGCGGCCACGCAAAGAGGCGGTGGCACCGGTAAAAATGATCGTGCCCTGACCGCGCGGCAGCATGACCTTGGCCGCTTCACGGCCCGTGAGAAAACCGGCCAGCGCCGCCATTTCCCAAACCTTGCGGTAGACCCGTTCGGTGGTTTCGGTGATGGAAAACTGCACGTTGGCGCCGATATTGAACACCACCGCATGCAGCGGGCCGAACTCGCGCTCAATGGTGGCCAACAGCTCGACCACCTGCTCCTCAACGCGTGCATCGCAACCAAAGGCGCGGGCAGTTCCGCCAGCCGCTTCGATCTCCGCCACCAATGGCACGAGTTTCTCGGCGTTGCGTCGTGCCACGCAGGCGACATAACCCTCGCGGGCGAAGCGTTTGGCGATGGCGCCGCCGGTGGCATCACCAGCGCCGACGACCAGAATTGTTTTGCGTTCGCTCATTGCGATCTCCATCAGTTCTATTTTGGAACCTGTTTCGATAGTCGGTTCCATTTTGGAACCTGTCAAGCTATCGTGAGCCATTGCTGTTGGAGGTTGGCTTATGCGTTGGGAAGAACTGGAGCAGCAACCCTGCTCGCTGGCCCGCACCCTGTCGGTGGTGGGTGATCGCTGGACGCTGCTGGTGCTGCGCGAGAGTTTTCTCGGTATTCGTCGTTTTGACGCGTTCGAGAAACGCCTGGGGATTACCCGGCATGTGCTGGCCGATCGCCTGAAAAAACTGGCTGAAGCGGGCGTGTTGGACAAGGTGGCCTATCAGCAGCGGCCGTTGCGTGAGGAGTACTGCCTGAGCGCTAAGGGCCGTGATCTGTATCCGGCCATCATGGCGCTGGTGCATTGGGGCGACCGCCATATGAGTGGCGCGGAGGGTGCGCCGATTCGGCATATCCACCGCAGTTGCGGCCAGCCGATGCATGGCGTGCTGGTGTGTTCGGATTGTGGTGAGCCGCTGCAGCCGCGTGATGTTCAGTTGGTTGAAGCGCCAGCGCTCAAGGGTCAGCTACTGCCGGCGCATTGGCATCAACTGCAGGATCAGGCTTAGAACAGGCGCGCCAGTAATGCAGTCACCGCTGTTTCCACCCGCAGAATTCGCGCGCCCAGCTGCACCGGTTGCAGGCCGGCTTCGGTGAGCTTTTCCACTTCGTAGGGAATCCAGCCGCCTTCGGGGCCGATGGCCAGCGTCACAGGCTGTTCGACTGCGCGCGGGCAGGCTGGGAAGTCGCCGGGATGGCCGACCAAGCCCACTGTGCCAGCAGCGATGCCAGGCAGCTGATCTTCGACAAAGGGCTTGAAGCGCTTCTCGATAATGACTTCCGGCAGCACGGTATCGCGGGCCTGTTCCAGGCCGAGAATCAGCTGTTCGCGAATCGCTGCGGGTTCGAGGAAAGGCGTCTGCCAGAAGCTTTTTTCCACCCGGTAGCTGTTCAGCAGAATCAGCCGAGGCACGCCCATGCTGCTGACGGTTTGTAACACGCGCCGCAGCATCTTCGGCCGAGGCAAGGCGAGCAGCAGGGTCAGTGGCAGTTTCTCAGGCGGCGGCTGATCGAGCTGCACCGCTAGTTCAGCCTGCTCGGCGTCCAGACGCAGCAGCTGTCCACTGCCCATCAAACCATTCAGGCGGCCGACACGCAGGTTGTCGCCGGCTTCGGCGCGGTGCACTTCATGCAGATGCTTGAGGCGACGGCCGCTGAGCAGCACGCGGTCGGCAGCGATAAAGTCGCCGTCTTCCAGCAGCAGCAGGTTCACGGTTGTGCAGCGGGTGGTTGGTCGTTGGTCGAACTGTCGCTTTCCTCTGTCGCCGCGGTTTCCTCGTCGTCACGGCGCTTGACCAGGCTGCCGCAGAGCAGGCCGGCTTCAAACAGCAACCACATGGGTACGGCCAGCAGGGTTTGCGAGAACACGTCTGGCGGTGTCAGCACCATGCCAACGACGAAGCAGCCAACGATCACATAGGGCCGGCTTTTACGCAGGGTGGCGACATCGACCACGCCAACCCAGATCAGCAAAAAGGTCGCGATGGGGATTTCGAAGGCCACGCCAAAGGCGAAGAACAGGGTCAGAACAAAATCCAGGTACTGACCGATATCGGTCATCATCGCCACGCCTTCAGGGGTCACGCTGGCGAAGAAACCGAACATGATCGGGAACACCACGAAGTAGGCGAAGGCCATTCCCGCATAGAACAGCAGGATGCTGGAGATTAGCAGCGGGACGGCAATGCGCTTCTCATGCTTGTACAGCCCTGGCGCGATAAAGCCCCATATCTGATGCAGGATGATCGGGATGGCCAGAAATAGCGCGACCATCAGGGTCAACTTGAACGGCGTGAGAAACGGCGAGGCCACACCGGTGGCGATCATCGTTGCGCCTTCCGGCAAGTAAGCGCGCAGTGGCGCGGCGACCAGTGCGTAGATGTCCTGAGAGAAATAGAACAGCCCGGCAAACAGGGCGAACACCGCTGCGACAATGCGCAGCAGGCGCGTGCGCAGTTCGGTCAGGTGGGAGACCAGGGGCATTTCCTGATCGCTGTCCGGTCGTTGGCTCATGGTTGTGGGCTTTTGTCCTGACGGGTGCTGTCGGTAGCGGCTACCGGCTCTGCGGCGGGTGCAGCGGCAGGGCTCGGTTCCGTGATACTGCTAAGCGGCGCGCTGAGGCTTTGCTTCATCGCGTTCATTTCCCGCTCCAGCTCAAGGATCTGCTCGTTATGCAGCTGGCGGCGGATTTCATCCGCGCCGATCTCACGCTCGACCTCAGCCTTGATCGCGCTGAAGCTGCGTTTGATCCGGCCGATCCACAAACCGGCCGTGCGTACGGCGCCGGGCAGGCGATCAGGCCCCAGCACCACCAGGGCGACGATGCCGACCAGCAGCAGTTCGGTAAAGCCGATATCAAACATGGCTTAGTCTTTTTTCGCCGGTTCTTCGACCTTGCGCGCCTGAGCGTCGATGGTCTGACCTTTCGGCTCATCCACGGCAGGGGCCGGCTTCTCTGCGTCGCCGTTGTCCATCGACTTACGGAAGCCCTTGATCGCGTCGCCCAGGTCAGAACCCAGGCCCTTGAGGCGCTTGGTGCCGAACAGCATGACCACGATCAGCAGGATGATCAGGAGTTGCCAGATGCTAATGCCACCGAATCCCATAATGCGTACTCCGAAAGTGAAGGTTTAATCAGTCTTGCGAGCGTGCGGCTTTTTCCGCGTGCCCGGAGAGGCCGAAGCGCCGGTCCAACTCGTCCAATACGGCCTGGGGGTGCTGCCCCAGAGCGGCAAGCATAACCAGGCTGTGGAACCACAGGTCGGCGGTTTCATAAATCACATCGCTGCAGTCGCCGCTGACGGCTGCATCTTTGGCCGCGAGGATGGTTTCCACCGACTCCTCACCGACCTTTTCCAGAATCTTGTTCAGGCCCTTGTGGTACAGGCTGGCGACATACGAGCTGTCGGCGGCAGCGCCTTTGCGCGACTCCAGCACCTCGGCCAGGCGGCTCAGGGTATCAGTCATGGCTGAGTCACTCATGGGTATGTCCTGCGCTGTAGATGGCGTGCGGGTCTTTCAGTACCGCTTCGACGATTTTCCAGGTACCGTTCTCAAACACCCGGTAAAAGCAGCTCTCGCGGCCGGTGTGGCAGGCGATACCGCCCAGCTGTTCAACCATCAGGATGATCACGTCGGCGTCGCAGTCCAGGCGCATTTCATGCAGTTTCTGCACATGCCCTGATTCTTCGCCCTTACGCCAAAGTTTGCCGCGCGAGCGTGACCAGTAGATGGCACGTTGTTCGGTGGCCGTCAGGGTCAGCGCCTCACGGTTCATCCAGGCCATCATCAGCACACGGCCGGTCTTGTGGTCCTGGGCGATGGCCGGTACCAGGCCGTCGCTGTTCCAATTTATGTCGTCGAGCCAGTCAGTCATTGCAAGTTCCGCCCATCTCGGGCTGTCTGATTCAGAAAGCTAGTGTGCCAGTGCCTACCCGGTGTGGCTATCGGCGCAGCACCAGATAGAGGCCGCCCGCCAGCATTAGCCAGCTCGGCCAGGCGATCAGGCTCAGCGCCAGGCCCTGTGTAGCAGCGCCACCGATCAGCGCTGCGCCGAGCAAGCGTGCAGGCCATTGGCGGCGTGCCACGGGCTGCTCCTGGTGGCTGGCCGGTTGCTGATTGAGGCGCTCAAGGGTTTCACGGGCAATTTGCGACAGATGCGGCACCTGCTCGGCCTGCAGTTGCAGGTTGCGCAGCAGCTGCAGCGGGCTGATGCGCTCACGCATCCAGCGCTCAAGGAAGGGCTGGGCGGTGCTCCACAGATCCAGGTCGGGGTAGAGCTGGCGGCCCAGGCCTTCGATATTCAGCAGGGTTTTTTGCAGCAGCACCAGCTGCGGTTGCACTTCCATATTGAAGCGCCGCGCGGTCTGGAACAGGCGCAGCAGCACCTGGCCGAAGGAGATGTCCTTCAGCGGTTTTTCGAAGATCGGCTCGCAGACGGTGCGGATCGCCGCCTCGAAATCATTGATCTTGGTTTCCGCCGGCACCCAGCCCGAGTCGATATGCAGCTGTGCCACGCGACGGTAATCGCGCTTGAAGAAGGCAATCAGGTTGCGCGCCAAGTAGTCCTGATCTTCAGCGGTGAGGCTGCCGATGATGCCGCAGTCGATCGCGATGTATTGCGGGTTCCATGGCGTGCGCGTGCTGACGAAGATATTGCCGGGGTGCATGTCGGCATGGAAGAAACTGTCGCGGAACACCTGGGTGAAGAAAATCTCCACGCCGCGTTCGGCCAGCAGTTTCATATCGGTGCGCTGATCGGCCAGGGTTTCCAGGTCGGTAACCTGAATGCCGTAGATGCGCTCCATGACCAGCACCTTCGGCCGGCAATAATCCCAGTACACCTGCGGCACATAGAGCAGCGGCGAGCCTTCGAAGTTGCGCCGCAGCTGGCTGGCGTTGGCCGCTTCGCGCAGCAGGTCGAGTTCGTCGTAAATGGTCTTTTCGTAATCGCTGACCACTTCCACCGGGCGCAGGCGACGCGCATCCGCGGAGGCGCGCTCGGCCACTTTGGCCAGTAGGAATAGCCAGGCGATGTCCTGCTCAATGACCGGTTTTAAGCCTGGGCGGATGACTTTGACCACCACCTCTTCGCCGCTTTTCAGCTGCGCGGCATGCACCTGGGCGACCGAGGCCGATGCCAGCGGTTGCGTATCAAAACGGGCAAACACTTCACCGACCTTTGCGCCCAATTGGGATTCGATCAGTGCCAGCGCTTTGGCCGGGTCGAAGGGCGGTACCTGATCCTGCAGCTTGGCCAGCTCGTCAGCGATATCAGTGGGCAACAGGTCGCGGCGGGTGGAAAGCAGTTGGCCAAACTTGATAAAGATCGGCCCCAGTTCTTCCAGCGCCAGACGCAGACGTGCGCCGCGCGACAGCAGCAGGTCGCGGCGCGGCAACCAGCGCCAGGGCAGCACATAACGCAGTAAGCGAGCCCAGAAAGGCAGCGGCAGGGCGAATAACAGGTCGTCCAGCTGGTAGCGGATGACTACGCGCTGGATACGCAAAAGACGACGAACGGCAAGCAGCTTCATGCGATGGGCTTATGGCGTTGGGCGAGGCGCTCGATGCGCGCGTCGAGTCGGTCGAGGGATAGCTTGAGGTGGTCCAGTTCGGCGAAGCGCGCATCGGCTTCGCGCTGGCCGACCAGGCTGCGGGATTCTTCACTGAGGTAATCGGCCAGGTTCAGGCGCAGGCTGTCAAGCGCCTGGCTGCTCCAGTTCACCCGGCTGCGCAGATGGCCACCGAGCAGCTGGCTGCCGACTGGGCCGAGCCAGCGCGACAGTTCGTATTCCCAGTCCAGCTCAAGGTCCTGAAGGATTCCGGCCAGCTCCAGCAGGGCGGCGCTATCGCCATCCAGGCTGACGTCCGAGCTGTGCAGGATGCTGGTCTTGTCGCGGCTCACGGCCAGGCGCAACAGGCTGGCGGCGGGGGCGCGCAAGTGACAATCAGCATCGCCGGCCCATTGCGCGGCCAGTTGCAGGCCGCTGGCGCTAGGCAGAATAAACAGCTGCAGATTTGGCGCGGCGCACTCCACGGTAATCACCCGGCCGCTCAAGCGCGCCAGGCGCGGCAGCGCGGTGCTGTCCATGGCCAGCACGCGATTGAGGCCGAGCTCGACGCCGGCCAGCAGCCCGGTCAGCAGCATCAGGGCTTGATGCCGCGGTGCAGGGCGACGATGCCGCCGGTCATGTTGTGGAAGGTCACGCGCTCGAAACCAGCTTCAACCATCATCGCCTTGAGGGTGTCCTGATCCGGGTGCATGCGGATCGACTCGGCCAGGTAGCGGTAGCTTTCGGCGTCGTTGGTGATCAGCTTGCCGGCCAGCGGCATGAACTTGAACGAGTAGGCGTCGTAGAACTTCGACAGCAGCGGACTGGACGGTTTGGAGAATTCCAGGATCAGCAGGCGGCCGCCCGGCTTGAGCACGCGCAGCATCGAGCGGATGGCTTCTTCTTTATGCGTCACGTTGCGCAGGCCGAAGGCGATGGTCACCACGTCGAAATGGTTGTCCGGGAACGGCAGTTTTTCTGCATCGGCCTGAACGAAGCTGACGTTGCCGGCCACTCCTTTGTCGAGCAGGCGATCACGGCCGACGCGTAGCATCGATTCGTTGATATCGGCCAACACCACTTCGCCAGTCGGGCCGACCAGGCTGGAAAACTTGCGGGTCAGGTCCCCGGTGCCGCCGGCGATATCCAGCACCCGGTTGCCGCTGCGCACGCCAGACAGTTCGATGGTGAAACGCTTCCACAAGCGGTGCATACCGCCAGACAGCACGTCGTTCATCAGGTCGTACTTGGCCGCGACCGAGTGAAAGACTTCGGCGACTTTTTCCGCCTTCTGGCTTTCCGGCACGCTCTGGAAGCCAAAGTGCGTGGTGGGTTCGCTGTCGCTGCTCTTGCGCGGATCGTTCATCGTGGCCTTTCCTAAAACACAGAGGCTGCATCTAAAGTGGCGGTCATTCTAAACCCAAAAAGCCCCGCTGGGTTTGGGCCGTGCGGCGGCGAACAACAAAGTTCTGCAACGGACTGAGCACTGGCGTCGCGTGCAGCTTGCGGTCTGCAGCCTTGCTATAGTCGCAGCGACGTAAGGTCGCAGTTAACGGGCGAGGAGAAATGCCATGGCCAAAATCACCGTAGAACGTCCCCACACCCTGGGGCGCGAAGTCGCCCGGGAAAAAGCCGAGCAACTGGCCGAGCGCCTGGCTCGCGAATACGACGTGCGTTACCGCTGGAATGGCGACACGCTGGAATTCAAGCGCAGCGGCGCGGATGGGCGTATTGAGGTGCATGACCACAGTGTGCGCGTACAGCTCAGCCTGGGGCTGTTGCTGTCGGCGATGAGTGGCAGCATCAAACGCGAGATCGAAGAGGTGCTGGACAAGAATCTGCAGGCCTGAGGTTTACGGCCGTTGCTGCTCTCTTTTTGAGCATGGCTCCTGCAATTTTCCGCATGCTTAGTATGCGGTTTCTAATTTTCATCGATACCGTGCACCTAAGCCTGCATTCCGTGGGCGTTTCCTCGAAACACTTAGAGTGAGGTGCACCATGTCGAAAGTTGCCGTTAAAAAGAAAGCCGTCGTTGAAGAAACCAGCACTGTGCTGAGCGACGCGAAAGTTTACGCCCGCAAAATCTGGCTGGCAGGTCTGGGCGCATACGCCAAAGCCGGTCAGGAAGGTTCCGAGTACTTCAAAGAACTCGTGAAAAGCGGCGAAGGCGTTGAAAAGCAAGGCAAAAAACTGGTCAACGAACAAGTTGAAGCCGCCAACAGCCAGATCGACAGCGTTAAGACCACTGTCACCAGCAATGTCAGCAGCGTGAAAGGCAAGTTCGAAGTTCAGCTCGACAAAATCGAGAAGGCCTTCGATAACCGTGTTGCCAGCGCCCTGAATCGCATGGGTATCCCGTCCAAGCAGGATGTTGAAGTACTGTCTGCTAAGCTGGATGAGCTGAGCGCGTTGCTCGAGCACGTCGCGCGTACCAAGTAAGGAGAGCAGGATGGCTGTCAAAAAGAAAACCGAAAAGCAAACCACTTCCTGGATTGGCGAAGTAGAAAAATACTCGCGTCAAATCTGGCTGGCTGGTTTGGGTGCCTACTCCAAGGTCAGCAAGGACGGCAACAAGCTGTTCGACACGCTGGTTAAGGATGGCGAAAAAGCTGAGAAGCAAGCCAAGACCGAAGTCGACAAGCAAGTTGGCGCAGTGAAGACCACTGTGGGTTCGAAAGTGGACACTGCCAAATCGAAAGTTGATGAAGTTAAAGACAAGGCTATTGGCAAGTGGGGCGAGCTGGAAGAAGCCTTCGACAAGCGTCTGAACAATGCCATTTCGCGTCTCGGTGTTCCGAGCCGCAATGAAGTGAAAGCGCTCAACGCCAAAGTTGAAAGCCTGACCAAGCAGATCGAGCAACTGACTGGTGTTTCGGTCAAGTCGGTCAAGCCTGTTGTGAAGAAAGTAGCGGCCAAACCAGCTGCTAAGCCAGCAGCCAAGCCGGCCGCTAAAGCAGCCGCCAAGCCTGCAGCGAAACCTGCTGCCAAGCCAGCGGCTAAACCGGCCGTCAAGGCTGCAGCCAAACCAGCGGCTAAGCCTGCTGCCAAAGCTGCTGCTAAGCCAGCCGCCAAGCCAGCGGCTAAACCTGCTGCCAAGGCACCAGCCAAGCCGGCCGCCGCGAAGCCCGCTGCTGCTCCGGCCGCCGCTGCTGCACCTGCACCGGCCGCTGCATCTGCTGCACCTGTAACACCTGCCGCCCAGTCGTAAGACGCGCAGCAGTCAACGCAAACGCCCGGCCTCGTGCCGGGCGTTTGCGTTTATGCATTCGCGTTAATCTTCGAGGTAGCGCTGCGCCAGGTGTTCGGCGGCGTAGCGTGATTCTTCGGCCAGGTGTGGAGCCACCAGCATCATCACCTGATACACCACCAGGCGACTCTCGCCTTCGCGACCGATGATGCGTTGGTAGTCCAGGGAAAACAGCAGGGTCAGGGTTATTTGCTCGACCAGTTGGCCGAGCGAACGTGTGTCGCTTTGCAACTGGCCATCAAGTTGCAACTGGGCGAGCAATTCGGCCAGCGCGCGTTTCAGGGTGTTGAGCCAATGACGCATGCCGCGTTCCAGTTTTGGCAGACGGCTGGTCAGGTTGGACAGGTCCTGGAACAGGAAACGGTAGTGCGCCAGGCGCTCGACGATCAGGTGCAGAAACAGCCAGTAATCTTCCACATCCAGCTGCACGTCTTCGGGCGGTGAAAGCAACGGTGCGAGTTCGGCCTGAAAACGCTCGAACAGACCGAGGATCAGCGGCTCTTTGCCATGGAAGTGGTAGTAGAGGTTGCCCGGGCTGATGCCCAGCTCGTTGGCGATTTCCAGGGTGGAGACATTCGGCTCGCCCTTCTGGTTGAACAGCAGCAGGGCACATTCAAGGATTCTGTCGCGGGTTTTCATCCGGTCTTCTTATTCTGGCCGCGGGAAGGCTGACGATACCTGGCCGCATGGGGTTGCGGCCAGTTTGATCAGGCATGTTTGGGTGGTTTAGCGCACGTGCACATAGGTGCCGGGCGCAGCTTCCATGGCTGGGTAGTGCTGGTTACCAAGCGCCATCAGGGTGTCCTTTTGTTCACCCGAACGCTCCTGCATCCAGCTCAGCCACACCGGCCACCAGCTGCCTTGCACGTGCTCGGCATCGTGGTACCAGGCGCGCGGGTCACCAGTGAGCTTGGGGTTCTCCAGGTAATTGGACTTCGGATTACCCGGCGGGTTGAGAATGCTCTGGATATGTCCGCTGTTGGACAGAATAAAGCGCCGATCACCGCCCAGCAGGAGGGTCGAGCGGTACACCGCATCCCAGGGGGTGATGTGGTCATTGATCCCGGCGACGCTGAAACTGTCGACCGTAACCTTCTGCAGATCGACGGGTGTACCGCAGACTTCCAGGCCGCGTGGGTGGGTCAGTGGGTTGTGCTTGAAGAAGTCGATCAGGTCGCCATGTAAAGCAGCGGGTAGGCGGGTGTTGTCGTTGTTCCAGTAGAGAATGTCGAAGGCCGGTGGCTGCTTGCCGAGCAGGTAGTTGTTGATCCAGTAATTCCAGATCAGGTCGTTGGGGCGCATCCAGGCGAACACCCGTGCCATGTCGCGACCATCTAACACGCCCTGCTGGTAGGAGCGGCGTTTGGCGGCTTCGAGGGTCAGCTCGTCGGCAAACAGCATGGCCGGGCTGTCGATCTGGCTGTCCAGCAGGCTGACCATGTAGGTGGCGCTGGCCACTTTGCGCAGCTGGCGCTTGGCCTGCAGATGACCTTGCAGTGCCGCAATGGTCAGGCCACCGGCGCAGGCGCCGAGCAGGTTAACGTCCTTGCTGCCGGTTATTTCACGGCAGGCGTCGATGGCTTTTTCCAGTGCTTCTACGTAACTCGACAGGCCCCATTCGCGGTGCCGTGGGTCGGGGTTACGCCAGCTGATGACGAAAGTTTGCAGGCCGTTCTTCAGCGCGTATTGGACGAAACTCTTTTCGCTGGAAAGGTCGAAAATATAGAACTTGTTGATTTGCGGCGGCACGATCAGCAGCGGCTTGACGTACTG
The DNA here is from genome assembly GCF_012985775.1 of Pseudomonas sp. WS 5011. NCBI lineage: Bacteria > Pseudomonadati > Pseudomonadota > Gammaproteobacteria > Pseudomonadales > Pseudomonadaceae > Pseudomonas > Pseudomonas sp. WS 5011. The sequence continues at coordinate 123,490 of NZ_JAAQXA010000007.1, read as the reverse complement.
CTTTTCGCTCATCGGCTTGTACTGGATCAGCTCCAGCAGTTCACTGCGAAACACCACGGCACCGCTGGTGGTGGCCAGGTTGCGGCCGACTTCGAAGGCGTGTTTGCTGACCTGGCTGGGCATGCCGTCGTTATTGACCAAGTCATCGAACAGGTGACTCACGCCCTTGAACAGGCTGCTGCCGCCACTGTTGAATAGCTCTTTGATGACTTGCGGGTTGAGCAGGGTGTTACTAGGCGCCAGGGCATCGCCGAGCAGGGTGGCGACAAAGCGCGCACGGGCACGGTCGTCAGCGTCCAGGTTGCTTTCGTCGATCCAGCTGTTCAACTGCTTCTGGCAGGCCAGGTAGGCTTGCAGGCTGCGGCTGTAGATCGGGTTATCACGCCAGGTCGGGTCGGCGAAGCGCGGGTCCTGCGGGTTGACCTTGAACGGCTTGTCACCCAAGAGTACGCGACCGAGTTGACCGCCCAGTGCGGCGACATGGCGGGCGCTGTGAATGGGTTGTTTGATCCCTTGCAGCGCCAGGCCGCGCAGGGTGGACAGCAGGTCGCGGCCGCGCAGACCGACCACTGCGTTTTGGGCATTCATCGAGCTGCTGCGTACGGGCAGGGCACGTTTGGCAGGTTGGTCTCGCATTGGGCAACACTCCGTCGTCAAACCATGAGACTTGATAAGCAGCAAGGCTTATACCAATGCGCGCGCATGGGCGTTCCAGACTGCCGCGCGCTAATTCTCAGGTAATACAACGTGCCCGAAAGTGGGTCAAGCACTGTGCTTCGGCACAGCCCCGGTGCGTGTTGTTGACATGCTCGCCCAGCTTGAGTGCGCTTAGCCGAGCGTGCGGGCTGGCGCGGGTTGTGGGTGCATGATCGCGCGCTGCCGTTCTTCCTCAAGAAATTTCATGATGATCGGCGCTACAGCTTCGGCGCGGGTTACCAGGAACAGGTGGCCGTCGTCGATCACGTGCAGTTCCGAGTTGGGGATGCGCCAGGCCAGCAGACGCATGTTCACCAGCGGGATGAGCGGGTCATCATCGCCGGCCATTACCAGCGTCGGTTGGCGAATCTTGTGCAGCCAGTGGATGCTGGTCCAGCCGAGGCCGGCGAACAGCTGCCAGTAGTAGCCCATCTTGCCGCCTGAACGGACTTTACTGGCATGTGCCAGGGCTAGTTTCGGGTCGCGGCGGAATGCGCCACCGTAGATTTCCGGGGCAATCTGCACGCCGTAAGACGGTTGTACATAACGCCGCGGGCTGGCCATGCACCAGAGCACCTTGGGTTTGCCAGGCACCATCACCGCGCCGGCCGAGGTGGCCGCGAGGATCAGCTTCTTGCAGCGCTCGGGGTAGTCATGGGCAAACTGCTGCGCCAGGGCACCGCCCCATGACACGCCAATCGCATTGACCTGACCGTAGTCGAGGTAATCGAGCATGCGTGCGGCCAGTTTGGCCAGGCCAGGAAAGCGGTAGGGCGTGCTGGGCGTGGAGGAGCCGCCGACACCGGGTACGTCGAAGGCGATGACCTCCAGGCCGGGGTCCAGGGCGCGCACGAACGGCATCACCAGCTCCAAGTTGGCGCCGATGCCGTTAAAGATCAGCAGCGGAGTCATCTCGCCGTTACCGGGGCGAACCGCGGTGCGGATGGTCTGGCCGTCCAGTTCAATGGTGCGGAATACGAAAGGTAGCGACATGCGCAAAAGCCCTATCAATTAAAACGCTGGATCAGACCCTCCGGGTCTTTTCCAGAAACACCAGGGCTAAGCCTGGTTCGCCTCACCCGCGCCAATGAGCGGGTGGGCGAGCGACACCTCCAGTGCCGCGGGCAGTGTGCGCAGTGCGCAGGTGATCAACGTTCGTGCACGTAGGTACCGGGAGCCGCTTCGCCGGCCGGGTATTTTTTGTTGCCCAGCTGCGTCGGTGCCTTCTTGTGCGCGCCGGAGCGCTCGCCCAGCCAGACTTGCCAATGCAGCCACCAGGAGTCGGCGTGCTTGGTCGAACTGGCTTGCCAGGTTTTCGGGTCCGCATGCATCTGGGTGTTGGTCATGTAGCGTGCTTTCGGGTTACCCGGCGGGTTGAGAATGCTCTGAATATGCCCGCTGTTGGACAGCACGAACTCGACATTGCCGCCGAACAGATTGGCCGATTTGTAGCACGACTCCCACGGCGTAATGTGATCGGTGGTGCCGGCCACGCAGTAGAGGTCGCTGGTAACCTGCTTGAGGTCGATCGGTGTGCCGCAGACTTCCAGTGCGCCCGCGCGGATCAGCGGGTTGGAGGTAAACATGTCGATAAACTCGCCATGCAGGGCAGCGGGCAGGCGCGTGGTGTCGTTGTTCCAGTAGAGGATATCGAACACCGGCGGCTCGTTACCGAGCAGGTAGTTGTTGACCCAGTAGTTCCAGATCAGGTCGTTGGGGCGCATCCAGGCGAACACCTTGGCCATGTCGCTGCCTTCCAGCACACCGGCCTGATAGGAGCGGCGCTTGGCCAGCTCCAGGCTCTTTTCGTCGGCGAACAGCGCCACATCGGTTTCCAGACGGTTATCCAGCACGCTGACCAGCAGGGTCAGCGCATGCACCTTCTTCTCACCCAGCGCGGCGTAATGGCCCAACAGCGAGGTGGTGGTCAGGCCGCCGGAGCAGGCGCCGAGCATGTTGATGTCTTTGCTGCCGGTGACGGCGGTGACCACGTCGATGGCTTCTTTCAGTGCTTCGATATAGGTCGACAGGCCCCACTCGCGATGTGCCTTGGTCGGGTTGCGCCAGCTCACCACGAAGGTTTGCACGCCATTGCGCAGCAGGAAGCGCGCCACGCTCTTTTCCGGCGACAGGTCGAACACGTAGAACTTGTTGATCTGTGGTGGTACTACCAGCAGAGGGCGTTCGTGTACCTGCTCGGTGATTGGCTTGTACTGGATCAGCTCCAGCAGGTCGTTGCGGAAAATCACTGCGCCATCGGTGGTGGCCAGGCTTTTACCGACCTCGAAGGCGTTCATGTTGACCTGGCTGGGCATGCCGCCGTTGTTGACGATGTCCTGGGCCAGGTGCGACAGGCCGTCGAGCAGGCTCTTGCCGCCGGTTTCGAAGAAGCGCTTAACCGCGGCCGGGTTGGCCATGCTGTTGCTGGGGGCCATGGCTTCGGTCATCAGATTGATCACGAAGTGGCCACGGCTGGCATCCTGTTCGGACAGGTTGCTGTGCTCGACCCAGTCATGCAGCTCCTTGCGCCAGGCCAGGTAGGTCTGCAGGTAGCGGCGGTACAGCGGATTCTGGCTCCAGGCGGGATCAGCAAAGCGCCGGTCGCCATCGGCGGGGGTGAGGTCGGAGTGGCCGAGCATCACGTTCTTCAGCTCCATGCTGAAGTGGGCGAGGTGTTTGGCGCTGTGCAGGGGTTGCTTGAGGGCTTGCTTGAGTACGACTCGGGCGGAGCTAAGTAGGTCTTTACCGCGGATGCCGATCACCGGGTTAAGGCCCAGCGTGTTCTCGGAGGCCTGGTGTTTCAGGTCATCATTATTCTTATCTGTCATCTACAACGCTCCATTGTCCTGAGACGAAATACCGGCGTACTGCTGTGCTCGGCGACACAGGGCTAAGGGCCAGGTATTGCCCGGATTACCAAGGGCGGATCGCTCCGCAATCGTCCTCGTCGCAGGGGCTGCCTGGCGCGAGAAACTTCCAACTACTTGGTTACCCGAGTTTGAGAATTTGTGCAAGCCGGCCGCGATCCAGGCCGAATGCATGATGAGTATGCAGGGAAGGATTAGAAAATGCGCTCTAACCCGCCAGGATCAACGAGCTAGACGGGCTGCTGCGCTGCGGCAGATTGCCGCTTGGTGGTGCGGGCGTGAGGAAATAGCTGAAGCACCTGGGTCAATTCCTGACGGTATATCGCCTGGGCACTTCAGAGCATCAGCTTGACCACGCTCTCGCTGGGATCGCGGGACTTGCCGGCGGCGGCGAGGGTGGCGAGGTAATCGTTCCACAGTTCAGTCTGGCGCAGGGATAGCTGCTCCAGGTAATCCCAGGTGAACAGGCCGCTGTCGTGGCCGTCATCGAAGGTCAGTTTGAGGGCGTAATTACCGGCGGGCTCGATCTTGTTCAGGCCGACGCCGAGCTTGCCGGTCTGCAGAATGGGCTTGCCGTGACCCTGCACTTCCGCCGACGGCGAATGCACGCGCAGAAACTCGGCGGGCAGGGTATAGCGCTCGTCCGCCCCATAGTGAAGCTCCAGGGTTTTCGAGGCTTTGTGCAGTTTTATTGCGGTTGGGATGCGCATGCTCGCTTCCTGAATGGCGCCCTGGCCCAGAGAGCATCCGGGCCAGGGCGGGGCGCGTTAGAGAATATAGCGCGACAGGTCTTCGTCTTGCGCCAGCTCGCCGAGGTGGCTGTTGACGTAAGCGGCGTCGATCACGATCGGCGTGCCGTTCTGCTGGCCAGCCAGGTCGCCAGCGCTGAAAGAGACTTCCTCCAACAGGCGTTCGAGCAGGGTGTGCAGGCGGCGCGCACCGATGTTCTCGGTCTTTTCGTTGACCTGATAGGCAATCTCGGCGATGCGCTTGATGCCTTCGGCAACGAACTGGATGCCCAGGCCTTCGGTGTTAAGCAGTGCGGCGTATTGCTCGGTGAGCGAGGCGTGCGGCTCGGTGAGAATGCGCTCGAAATCCTGCGGGGTCAGGGCTTTAAGTTCGACGCGAATCGGTAGGCGGCCTTGCAGCTCGGGCACCAAGTCGCTCGGCTTGCTCAGGTGGAACGCGCCGGAGGCGATAAACAGGATATGGTCGGTTTTCACCATGCCCAGCTTGGTGTTCACCGTGCAGCCTTCGATCAGCGGCAGCAGGTCGCGCTGCACGCCTTCGCGGGACACGTCGGCGCCGCCGGTGTTGCCGCGTTTGGCGACTTTGTCGATCTCGTCGATAAACACGATGCCGTTCTGTTCCACGGCTTCCAGGGCCTGGGCCTTGAGTTCTTCCTCGTTGACCAGGCGCGCGGCTTCTTCATCGCGCACCATTTTCAGGGCTTCCTTGACCTTGAGCTTGCGGCTCTTCTTCTTGCCCTTGCCCATGTTGGAAAACAGGCTTTGCAGCTGGTTGGTCATCTCTTCCATGCCCGGCGGGGTCATGATTTCGATGCCGGCCGGAGCGTCGGCCACTTCGATCTCGATGTCCTTGTCATCCAGCTGCCCCTCGCGCAGGCGCTTGCGGAACAGCTGACGGGTGTTGGAGTCGTTGCCCGGTGCGGCTTCTTCGCTGAAACCGGTGCGGGCCGGTGGCAGCAGGGCATCGAGGATGCGCTCTTCAGCGGCATCTTCGGCGCGGTGACGGACTTTGACCATCTCCTGCTCGCGCAGCATCTTGATTGCCGCATCGGCGAGGTCACGGATGATCGACTCGACATCACGGCCGACATAACCGACTTCGGTGAACTTGGTTGCTTCCACCTTGATAAACGGCGCATTGGCCAGTTTGGCCAGGCGGCGGGCGATTTCGGTTTTACCGACGCCGGTTGGGCCGATCATCAGGATGTTCTTGGGCGTGACTTCGGCGCGCAGCTCAACCGGCAGCTGCATGCGCCGCCAGCGGTTGCGCAGCGCGATGGCCACGGCGCGCTTGGCGTCGTCCTGACCGATGATGTGGCGGTTGAGTTCGTGAACGATCTCGCGGGGCGTCATGGACATGCGGGTTACTCCAGAAAAGACCGCTAATCAGGGTGTTTAAAGCGTCGCGAGCGAAGGCCAGGCAAGGCGAAAGTAGGCGAGGAAGCGGAGTTTACGTCTGTAAATGAGCATTCCGAGCCTGCTTTCAACGCAGCATGGCCGAGCGCAGTAGCTTTAAACGGCCGGATCGGCGCAGTCTTCTTCTTCGATAGTCAAGGTTTGGTTGGTGAAGACACAAATGGAGCCGGCAATGTTCAGCGCGGTTTCGGTGATTTCACGGGCACTCAAATCGGTTTTCTGCAGCAGGGCCATGGCTGCGGCTTGGGCGAAACCGCCGCCGGAGCCCATGGCGATCAGGCCGTGTTCGGGCTCAACCACATCGCCGTTTCCGGTGATGATCAGCGAGGCGTCCTTGTTGGCCACGGCCAGCATGGCTTCCAGGCGGCTCAGCGAGCGGTCGGTGCGCCAGTCTTTGGCCAGCTCGACGGCGGCGCGCACCAGATGGCCCTGGTGTTTTTCCAGCTGGCCTTCAAAGCGTTCAAACAGGGTAAAGGCGTCGGCGGTGGCGCCGGCAAAACCGGCCAGCACCTGGCCGTGGTACAGGCGGCGAACTTTCTTCGCGTTGCCTTTCATCACGGTATTGCCGAGGGACACCTGGCCGTCGCCGCCCATGACGACTTTGCCGTTGCGGCGCACTGAAACGATGGTGGTCAAGGGGAGAGTCTCCACGCAGCGGGGCGAAAGTGCCCAATGCCGTATGAAGTGGGGGCAGCGGCAGCCCGCTTCAAGCCCTGTAGCGCATGCTGTCCGACAAATAGTCGTCAGGGCACGCCGCAGGGCCTGAAATCGCGCGGTTTATTGCGCCTGACGCTGCTGTAACAACAGATTGCTGAAGCCGCTGGCGGACAGGGTTTTCTGCGCCTGGCCAAGCTGTTCGCGGGTGGCGAAGGGGCCGACCAGCACGCGGTGCCAGGTTTCCTCGCGCACGGTGCCGGATTCCACCTGCACGCTTTGCCCGAGCAGGATGATCTGCGCGCGCAGGCTGTCGGCGTCGTCCTTGCGGCGGAACGAGCCAGCCTGAAGGAAGAACTGTGAGCTGACCGGGCCTTTGGCGACCACCGGCGGCGGTGGCGGCACCTGGCCGTTGAGTGCCGCTTCGGCGCGGGCGGCATCGATCTTCGCGGCTTCTTCCGGTGTGACTGGTTTCTGCTCAGGCACGGCCACCGGTTGCTCGATGGCCTGCGGCGGCAGGATCACTTCTGATTCTGGCAGCAGGGTGTAGAAGTCGTACTTGGGCTTGGCGGGCTCGCTGGTGGCAGGCTTGGCGGCTGCAGCTTTGCTGGCCTGAGTGGCGCGCTCCTGTTCGACCTTGGTGCGCTTGATCTCGTCGCGGCCCGGTTCAAGGCTGAACAGAAACACCATAAAGCCGCCGATCACCAGGCCGCAAACTAGCCAGAACCAGCCCGGCACCGGTTTTTTCGCGGGTGCCTGGTAACGGCTGGCGCCACGTTTGGCGGCGGGTTTCTTTTTCGCCGCCACTTACATGCGCTCCAGGGTTTCCAGGCCGAGCAGTTCCAAGCCCTGCTTGAGCGTGCGCGCAGTCAGTGCGGCCAGGCGCAGGCGGCTGTTGCGCAGCGCTTCGTCCTCGGTGGAGAGGATCGGGCAGTTCTCGTAGAAGCTTGAGAACAACCCGGCCAGGTCGTAGAGGTAAGCGCAGAGCAGGTGCGGCTCGCCCTTGTCGGCGACGCTGGCAAGCACTTCGGCGAACTGTGCGAGTTTGCCGGCCAGTTCGATTTCGTGAGCGGCCTGCAGGTCGAGGTTGCCGCCGATCTCGTCGAAACCCTTGCCCAGCTTGCGGAACACGCTGGCCACACGGGTGTAGGCGTACAGCAGATATGGCGCGGTGTTGCCCTCAAAGCTCAGCATCAGCTCGAAGTTGAAGCGGTAGTCGCTGGTGCGATGCTTGGACAGGTCGGCGTATTTCACTGCACCGATGCCCACCGCGCGAGCGATCTGGCGCAGTTCGGCTTCGTCCAGTTCAGGGTTCTTGCCTTTGACCAGGGCGTAGGCGCGTTCTTCGGCTTCATCGAGCAGGTCGACCAGCTTCACCGTGCCGCCATCGCGGGTCTTGAACGGGCGGCCATCGGCGCCGTTCATGGTGCCGAAGCCCATATGTTCCAGCTGCATGTTGACCGGGACGAAGCCAGCCAGGCGCGCGGCAGTGAAGACCATCTGGAAGTGCAGGGCTTGGCGTTGATCGACGAAGTACAGCGCGCGATCAGCTTTCAATACATTGGCGCGGTAGCGGGTAGCTGCCAGGTCGGTGGTGGCGTACAGGTAGCCGCCGCCGGCCTTCTGCACGATCAGCGGCAGCGGATTGCCTTCGGCGTTCTTGAACTCGTCCATAAACACGCACTGGGCGCCGTCGCTTTCGCTGAGCAGGCCCTTGGCCTTGAGGTCGGCGACCACGTTGGCCAGGTCGTCGTTGTAGGCGCTCTCGCCTTTCACGTCGGCCATGGAGAGCTTCACGCCAAGGCGGTCATACAGCGCCTGGCAGTGGCTCAGGGAAATATCGTTGAAGCGGTGCCACAGGCGCAGGCACTCGGCGTCGCCGGCCTGCAGCTGCACCACCAGCTCGCGAGCACGCTCGGCGAACTCAGGGGATTCGTCGAAGCGTTTCTTCGCCGCGCGGTAGAAGCCTTCCAGGTCAGCCAGCTCGCTTTCGGCGGCGGCCGGGTTTTCCTGCATAAAGGCCAGCAGCATGCCGAACTGGGTGCCCCAGTCGCCGACGTGGTTCTGGCGGATCACGTCGTCGCCGAGGAATTCCAGCACCCGCGCCACACCGTCACCGATGATGGTCGAGCGCAGGTGGCCGACGTGCATCTCTTTAGCCAGGTTGGGCGCCGACAGGTCGACCACCACGCGCTGCGCCGGGCCAGCCTTGCGCACGCCAAGCTTGGCGTCGGCCAGCAGGGCGTCCAGGCGCGCGGCCAGGGCCTGGGTGTTTTGATAGAAATTGAGGAAGCCCGGGCCGGCGATCTCGACCTTGCTGATCGCGGCATCGCTAGGCAGCGCGGCGATCAGTTTCTCGGCCAGGTCGCGCGGTTTCATGCCGGCCGGTTTGGCCAGCATCATGGCGATATTGCTGGCGAAGTCGCCGTGGGTCTTGTCCTTGGTGTTCTCCACCTGAATGGCCGGGCTCAGGCCTTCCGGCAGCACGCCGTCGGCAGTGAGGCGGGTCAGGGCTTGCTGGATCAGGTGGCGAATGCTGTCTTTCATGGTCTGCTCGGTCGGCCGTGGGGGCGGCGGCGCACAAAGGCGCTGGTTGAAAACTGCGCATTATCGACGCCCTTCGCCCGCAGCTTCAAGCAGCGCGTGGTTTCGCCGGGCTAAAGGCCGCCGCGATGGGCTGCAGATCACGCCGCGCTGGGCATATATAGACAAACGCCGCAGAGGCGAAACCACTGCGGCGTCTGGATGTAGCGTGAAGCGTTACGCGGAGCGCTGCGCCGTGCCGCGTATTGCCGCGTTGCCGGCGACGAAATACGGCGCGCTGCTGCGCGGCAACGGGGCGCGACCACGGATTTTGTCGGCGATCTTCTCGGCCATCATGATGGTCGGAGCATTCAGGTTGCCGGTGACGATCAGCGGCATGATCGACGCATCCACCACCCGCAGGCCTTGCACTCCGTGCACCCGGCCCTGGCCGTCGACCACTGCCATATCGTCTTCACCCATCTTGCAGGAGCACGACGGATGGTAGGCCGTTTCTGCATGTTCGCGGATAAAGGCGTCCAGTTCGGCGTCGGTTTGCAGCTCGGCGCCGGGGCTGATCTCACGCCCGCGATACGGGTCCAAGGCGGATTGCGCCATGATTTCGCGGGTGATGCGGATGCCGTCGCGGAACTCGCGCCAGTCCTGCTCGTGCGCCATGTAGTTGAAGAGGATACTCGGGTGCTGGCGCGGGTCTTTGGATTTGACCTGAATGCGTCCACGGCTCGGCGAGCGCATGGAGCCCATGTGCGCCTGGAAGCCATGTTCCTTCACCGCGTTGCTGCCGTTGTAGTTAATCGCCACCGGCAGGAAGTGGTATTGGATATTTGGCCATTCGAACTCGCTGCTTGAGCGGATAAAGCCGCCGGCCTCGAACTGGTTGCTGGCGCCGATGCCTTTGCCGAGGAACAGCCAATTGGCACCGATCATCGGCTGGTTCCACCATTGCAGCGCCGGGTACAGCGACACCGGCTGCTTGCAGGCGTATTGCAGGTACACCTCCAGGTGATCTTGCAGGTTCTGGCCGACGCCAGGCAGGTCGTGCACCAAGGGGATGTCCAGCTCGCGCAGCAGCGCCGCCGGGCCGACGCCGGAGCGTTGCAGCACCTGCGGCGAGGCAATCGCGCCGCCACACAGCAGCACTTCGCGGCGCGCGTTGACGGTGATCGGTGTGTCGTTATCGCCCTGCAGATATGCCACGCCGCTGGCGCGTTTGCCGCTGAACAGAATGCGGTCGGTCAGGGCGTGAGTAACGATGGTCAGGTTTGGCCGCTCACGGGCCTGATCGAGGTAACCACGCGCGGTGCTGGAACGGCGGCCCTTGGGCGTGACGGTACGGTCCATCGGGCCGAAGCCTTCCTGCTGGTAACCGTTGAGGTCGTCGGTGCGCGGGTAACCGGCCTGCACGCCGGCTTCGATCATGGCGTGGAACAGCGGGTTATTGCCGTTCTTCGGCGTCGTCACGCTCACCGGGCCCTCGCCGCCGTGGTAGGCATTGGCGCCGATGTCGCGGGTTTCCGCCTTGCGGAAATACGGCAGGCAATCCAGATAGCTCCAGTCTTCCAGGCCTTTTTCCTCGGCCCAGCCGTCATAATCCATGGCGTTGCCGCGGATGTAGCACATGCCGTTGATCAGGGACGAGCCGCCCAGGCCCTTGCCGCGCCCGCACTCCATGCGGCGGTTGTTCATGTGCGGTTCGGGTTCGGTCAGGTAGGCCCAGTTGTAGCGCCGACCTTGCAGCGGGAAGGCCAGGGCGGCGGGCATCTGGGTGCGGAAATCCAGGCGGTAATCCGGGCCGCCGGCTTCCAGCAGCAGCACGCTGACGTCGGCGTCTTCAGTCAGGCGGGTGGCCAGCACGTTACCGGCCGAGCCGGCGCCGATGATGATGTAGTCGAATTCCTGGGGCATAAAAGCTCCTGTAGCCCGGATGCACTCCGGGGAAAACGCGGTGACTGTTCCCGGATTGCATCCGGGCTACGGGGCGGTGATCAATCCGTGGGCGGGTCAGAACACCGAGGTGTAACCGCCCAGCTCAACCTGTACCGATTTGATCCGCGTGTAGTGCGCCAGGGTGGTCAGGCCGTTTTCGCGGCCGACGCCGGATTGCTTGTAGCCACCCACCGGCATTTCCGCCGGCGACTCGCCCCAGGTGTTGATCCAGCAGATGCCGGCTTCCAGCTTGTGGATCACTCGGTGTGCGCGGTTCAGGTCGCGGGTTACCACGCCGGCGGCCAGGCCGTACTCGGTGGCGTTGGCGCGGCGGATCACTTCGTCTTCAGTGTCGTAAACCAGAATGCTCATCACCGGGCCGAAGATTTCCTCACGGACGATGGTCATGCCGTCATTGCAGTCGGTGAACACCGTCGGCGCGACATAGGCGCCTTTGGCGTAGTCGCCCACGGTGACGCGATTGCCGCCGATCAGCAGGCGCGCGCCTTCGCTGCGGCCTTTTTCGATATAGCCGAGCACGCTGTCCATATGCGCCGCGCTGACCAGCGGGCCGAAGTTGGTGGCGTCATTCAGCGGATCGCCGAGGCGGATGCGTTTGACCCGCTCAACCACCTTGGCCTCGAAGCGCGCCTGCAGCATGCGCGGCACGAATACGCGGGTGCCGTTGGTGCAGACCTGGCCGGAGCTGTAGAAGTTGGCCATCACCGCAATGTCGGCAGCGCGGTCGAGGTCGGCGTCTTCGAAGATGATCAGTGGCGACTTGCCGCCCAGCTCCATGGTTACTTCCTTGAGCGACGAGCTGGAAGCGCTGGCCATAACCTTCTTGCCGGTGACGGTGCCGCCGGTAAAGGAAATCTTCTCGATGCCCGGGTGTTCGGTCAGCCACTGGCCGACTTCACGGCCGCTACCAGTGAGCACGTTGAACACGCCATCCGGCACACCGGCGGCGCTGTAGATCTCGGCCAGTTTCAGTGCGCTTAAGGATGTCACTTCGCTCGGTTTGAAGATCATCGCGTTGCCGGCGGCCAGGGCCGGGGCGGATTTCCACAGAGCAATCTGGATCGGGTAGTTCCACGCGCCAATGCCGGCGACCACGCCCAGCGGTTCGCGGCGGGTGTAGACGAAACTGGTTTCGCGCAGCGGGATCTGTTCGCCTTCGATGGCTGGAATCAACCCAGCGTAGTACTCCAGCACGTCGGCGCCGGTGACGATATCGACGTAGCGGGTTTCGCTCAAAGGCTTGCCGGTGTCGAGGGTTTCCAGCTCGGCCAGTTCATCGTTGCGCTCGCGCAGAATGTCGACGACCTTGCGCAGGATGCGCGAACGCTGCATGGCGGTCATTGCCGCCCACACCTTTTGCCCTGCAGTGGCGCTGGCCACGGCCAGTTCCACATCGGCCTGGCTGGCGCGCTGCACGCGGGCCAGAATTTCGCCGGTGGCGGGGTTGATGCTGTCGAAGGTCTCGCCGCTGCTGGCCGTTACATAACGGCCGCCAATAAAGAGCTGCTGTTCATCGAAGCGGGGCATGGCGCGTTCCTCGTGTGCGGTGGTCGACGCGAGCCGCCTGGCGCAGGTCGTCGGTGTAGGCAATATAGACGCAAGGCTAAATTATCTTAATTGAACGATCAATCAATAAAAACGACAGGGCACAGCCAAACGCGACACGCAGGGCGTGTCGGCGGTGGTATTGGGGTTGTTTAAAAGAGGGGGCGGCTATTGCGCCTTGAGCAGTTGCAGATCGAGGTATTCGTAGGCGATCTCAATCGCCTGGCGGGTGTCGAAGCCCTCGCCGGACAGCGCTCCGCGCAGCCACAAACCATCGATCAATGCCGCCAGACCACGGGCAGCGGTGCGCGCCTGCTCTTGCGGCAATACTCGGCTGAATTGCCCACACAGGTTGGAATACAAACGGTGATCGTTGACCCGCTGCAAACGCCGCAGCGCCGGCTGGTGCATGCTGGTGGCCCAGAACGCCAGCCAGGTTTTCATCGCCGGGCCGTTGACCTGGCTGTCATCGAAGTTGCCTTCAATCATCGCCCGCAGGTGCTCGCGCGGCTGGTCCGGCGGCAGGCTGGCGCGACGTTCACGCACGGCATCGCTGAGCGCCTGCATCAGGTGGCGCATGGTGGCGTCGAGCAAGCCGTTCTTGTCGCGGAAGTAGTGGCTGATGATGCCGTTGGAGACCCCGGCGATCCGAGCGATATAGGCGATGCTGGCATCGCTCATGCCGACCTGATCAACCGCTTCAAGGGTCGCCGCGATCAATTGCGAGCGGCGGATTGGTTGCATTCCAACCTTGGGCATCGGCTTCTCCGTCGATAGGGGGCGTCCCCGGAATGCGCGCAGTCTAGGCCGGTTATTGTTGAACGATCAATCAAACATGGCGTTCCAGGGATGACCTGTCGGTCAGGGGCATGCCGTTGCGCGAGGGCCGGAGGCGCTAGTTTCCAGGCTGATCGGCGGCGGTTTTATCGACGCCCGCGCCTTCGCGAGCAATCAGCTGCGCCGGCGGCACGCTAAAGCGAAAATCGCAATACGCCGCGCCGCCTGCAAGGGTTTGCGTGCGCTGCAGCGTCACGCCCCAATCGCTGGCCATGCGGTAATCCAGGCTGCACGCGGCAAAGTGGGTCAGCTCCGGCGCACCCTGGTCGCGTAAGTAGTTGGCCAGCGGGCACACATGAACATCAAAGGCCACGCCAGCGGCGGCAGGCAGATTTGTGCGGCGGAAAGGGCGGGTAAACACCAGGTTGAACAGCGCATCGAGCAGCCACTGGATACGCGCCTGCAAGCGGCCGCTGCGCAGGCGCGACAGCTTGAAGGCCAGGGCGCTGGCTGGGGCGAAGATCTGCCAGTTGATCTGCTCGATCCACTCGCCAGCCTGCCGCTGGCCAATGCCTTGCTCCTGCAAGGCGCGGTACAGCGCGTAATCCCACTGCATATAACGCAGCAGCAGATTCACCCCAGGCGAATGGCGCACGCGCGTGCGTTGCAATTCATTTTGTATTTCCAGGGTTCTGGCCCATACCGCTGCCGCCGTGGCCGCGGGCAAACACGCACCCAGCTGCGCCTGCGCTGCTCGGCGAAAGGCAATACGCGGGAGATAAATCAGCAGCAGGGCAAGTGGCTTCATCGGCTGTCTTGGCTCTGTCGGGGTGTTGAGCACATTAGCGCAGCTCAACGTCGGCAATCAGCGCCAGTAAATCGGTCACGCCGATATCCTGACCGGCCTGGTGCAGCAAAGTGCTGGCCTGACCGCGATGGTGGGTTTGATGATTGAAGAAATGCAGCATCAGGCTCGCGTACGGGCGCTGCGCCGGCACGCCCTTCATATTGCCGTAGGCCAGCACATGCTCCAAGTCCGGCTCGGTCAGCGCTGCCACCCAGTCGCTGATATGCCCATCCAGCCGGCTGCGTAAAGCATGCAGCGGGGCGAAGGTATCGAATAACAGCTGATCCAGCGCCGCTGGCCGTTGCATATCGCTGATCGCCGCACACAGCTCAGCGCACGCCGGGTGCTCGGCAAAGCGCTTGAGCCAGATGATATCGCCCACTGCAATATGGTTGAGCGTGGCGAGGATGGACGGGAAAAACGCCCCGCGATCCTCGCTCAGCGCCTGCGGCGAAAGCTGACTGGCAGCCACGTAGAGCTTGTCATTCATCCACGCGTTATAGCGGGCCATCAACTGGTAGTGGGCGAGCTGGGACATACGCTTAACTCGGCAATTAAGGATCCGTCAGGCATCAAATACCGGACGGAAGAAGGTGCGCTCGTAGCTGATGATGCACTGAGTCTCTTCCGCATATTTAAAGGCCGCCAGGCACTCGGCGTCGGCAAAGGATTTCAGCCGATACTGCTCATACTCCGCCAGGCTGGGGAAGCTGAACATCGCCAGGCCGATATTGTTGGCACCTTCCGAGGGCAGAAAGTAACCGTGATGCGTACCGCCAAACTTCCCCACCAGGGCAATCCACAGCTTGCCGTAATGCTCGAATTCCTTGAGTTTGCGTGGGTCGAGCACATAGCGGATATGGCAGGTGATCATGGTGCTTCCTTAAATGTACTAACGGCTGGCTGGGGCGATAAAGCGCGCTTAGCTCTCGGGGGTAATAGTTGAATCCGGGTTGGCTTCTTCGGACAGTTTTAAGCGGTCGGCTTTGCTGATATAGGTATCTTTCTTTTTGGGTGCCAATTTGGCATTGGTCTTTTTAGCGTGAGCTTCTAGTAGCTGTTTTATTTTCTTGCGGCGGTTCATTTTTAGCTCGGTTCAGGTTTAAGGGCGAGGCTGATGACTCGTTTGAGTGATCAGTCGGGGGCTTAAATTGTGGTCTTTTTCCTATTGTTATTAGAGATTGCACTCCAGGTAAGCGTCAGTGGCTTTTACTAGATCTTTGATAAAGCGAATTACCTTTTCCAGCTCATCGCGCTTAATAAGTTGTGCCGTAGGTGCGCCATTATTTATTGGCTTGGATCGATGCACGGCGTCGCCGCGTTTTGAAATCCATTGATTAAGTGATGTTCTTGCTCTTTCTGGGTCATGATTTGCCCAATTCCAGCCTTGAGTAACATCAAGATCAAGATAGTCTGTAAATATTTTCTTTGTTTTGTCAGATGTCGGGTTATGAAATTGCTTTAGCTCAATTTGTAACTTTTTAATGATGAAATTTCCGACATAGCTACCGGAGACCGCAGCAAGGCGCTTTTGCACACCTTCGGTCACTCGGTCTTCCACGTATGTTTCCCATGCTGTCAGTGCCATAACCAAACCGGCCCGTTTGAGCACCTCAGCGTTTGCTGGAGGAGGATTAGTATTAATTGAGTCGAAATGAGCAAGAAGCTCTTCCGCGTCTCTTATTCCATACTCGAATGAGGTTTTGGCAAGGGACATCTTGTGATCTCTAAATTTTGGTTAAGGAGCCGGCTTTAACGGGTCCCGAGCGAGCGACTTGAACTACTTGTTAGGGCTTGGTGCTTCATAGCTCTATGATTCTTACATTTCTTTTTTCTTTTTTTGAGTCGCGCCAAACCTCTATTCGGAACTGTTGGCCAATAGGTTGTTCTGGCTTAGGTCGAGGTGTGGCTGGCTGGCGTTTATTGCTGATGGTTTGTATTAGCGCTTCGCTCTCGAAAGTGTAGAGGGGGAGTTTCAGTTGCGTTGCTAGCAAAGGAGTACTTTCAAGTGAATTTCTCATCTCCTCCATGAATTCTGGTGCGGACTTGGCTTCGTCGCCAAACATGATTTCAGCCTTAAGCATCGCTTGTTCGGGAGTTATTTTTCCCTGCTGAACTTTGTAAAACAGACGCTGTAGCTCGCCAAGGGAGCCAGTATGCTTTTTTACTTTCGGCTTAACATTGCTCGATGAGAATGGGCTGGTTGCATGAGTGGCTAAAAAGTCACCTACTGAGCTTATTTGCCTCTGTATCGTTTGAAGCCCCGATACGAAGGAGCCATATTGGCCTATGCCCATATATAGAGCGTAAAGCGCTGCTGCGATTTTAGCTCCACCCTTTATTGAGCCCTCTTCAACCTCTAGTGCCAGTGCATAATCTGGTATTTTTAATACTTGCTCGACATATGCCTCCCACTCGTCGAACAAATTGGTCGAATATTTTTCGAACTCATGCCGTGGCAGACTCGGTACGTCAATGTAGAAATCTGTAGCTCCGAGATCGATCATATTTCATCCATGTTCTGTGTTGGCAGCCCTAACTATTAATTATGCGACATGCCAATGTCTCGTTTATCTGTCGTATAACGTCGACTTACCTGTTGCGGCCTATTTTTATCCTTCGCCGTATGTCGCAAATCAGCAAAATTAGGCGAGGGTTAGGCTACAGCCTAGCCACTACTCGGCCACCATGTTCCCAACCCTATCCAGCCCCTCAACCCTCTGTCTAGAACATTCTCTCTTTGTCATTTCGCAGGCATAAAAAAGCGGGCCGTAGCCCGCTTTATATACAGAGGTGCAGCCTTGGCTTACTTAAGCCACTCGGCGACGCGTTCTGGGTTTTTGCTGATCCAGTCTTTGGCGGCGTCTTCCGGTTTGGCGCCGTCGCGGATGGCGAGCATCACGGCGCCGACTTCTTCACCGCTCCAGGAGAACTTCTTCAGGAAGGCAGCGGCTTCTGGGGCTTTGCTGTTGATGCTGGGGTTGGCGACGGTGTCGACGTGTTCGTCATCGCCGAAGACTTTTTTCGGGTCTTCGAGGAAGCGCAGGTTCCATTTGGCGAACATCCAGTGTGGGATCCAGCCGGTGACGACAATGGCTTTCTTATCTTTTTCGGCACGGGTCAGGGCGGTGGCCATGCCTGGGCCGGAGCTTGGCATCAGTTTGATGTCGGTGAGGGCGTATTGCTTGATCGCGTCTTCGGCGCGGCGCATGACGCCGGCGCCGGCGTCGATGCCGGTGATTTTGCCGTCGAAGTCTTTGGCGTAGGTTTGCAGGTCGGCGATGGTTTTGGCTTGTACATAGTCCGGCACGATCAGGCCAATTTTGGCGCCAGCGTAGTTGGTGCCGAGCACTTCGACCTTGTCTTTGAGTTTTGCAAAGTATTCGCCGTGGGTGGCAGGCAGCCAGGCGGAGAGGGTGGCGTCGAGGTCACCACGGGCTACGCCCTGCCACATGATGGCGGGTTCTACAGGCTTCAGCTCGACGGTGTAACCGAGTTTGCTCTGGAGGATTTCACCCGCTACGTGGGTGGCGGCGACACTGTCGTCCCAGCCGTTTACGTAGCCGATTTTCAGGGTGGCTTTGTCCGCCGCCATGGCGCTGCTCATGCCGAGGGCCAGGGCGGCGACGCCGAGGCTTTGCAGGCAGAGGTTTTTCAGGTTTCGCATAGGGTGTGCTCCGTCAGTGAGAGTGGCAGTTCAGTGAGTTACTGGCGCGTTCTTCTTGCGGGCCTAGCTGGGTCGTACGGTGCTGCGTGTTAAATCCGGGGTGCAGCAAACCCGGCGATGGCCATGTGGCCTCGCGGGTGTGGTGCTGATTCAGGCGCTTGAACTAACCGCGCCGCCCGCAGGTAAAGGAGGCGGCGCGTTGTGGCTTACAGGCCGAGGTGTTTTTTCACCGCTGCAACGCCGTCCTGGCCGTCGTAGGTGGTAACGCCGGCCAGCCACTGGTCGAGGATCGCTGGGTTGGCTTTGATCCACTCTTTGGCGACTTCGGTCGGGTTCTGTTTATCCAGGACCTTTTCCATCAGCTGGCTTTCGATTTCCACGGTGAACTGCAGGTTGTTCAGCAGTTTGCCGACGTTGGCGCAGCGTGCTTCGTAATCTGGCGGCACGACGGTGTAGACCTTGGCGGCGCCGAAGTCGGGGCCGAACACGTCATCACCGCCTTCCAGGTAGGTGATGTCGAACTGGGTGTTCATCGGGTGCGGTGCCCAGCCGAGGAACACGGCGGGTTCATTCTTTTTCACTGCGCGTTGCAGCTGAACCAGCATGCCGGCTTCGCTGGACTCGACCATTTTGAATTCGCCGAGGCCGAACTGGTTGCTCTTGATCATGCCGTCGATCAGCAGGTTGCCGTCGTTGCCGGGCTCGATGCCGAAGATCTTGCCGCCCAGCTGGTCCTTGAACTTGGCGATGTCGGCAAAGCTTTTCAGCCCGGCTTCAGCGGCGTAGGTCGGGACGGCGAGGGTGTATTTGGCGCCTTCGAGGTTGGCTTTGGGCAGTACTTTGACGCCGCCATCCTTGGTGAAGGGCTCGATCACGGCGTCCATCGAGGGCGCCCAGTAACCGAGGAATACGTCGATCTGGCCTTTCTGCACGCCGGTAAAGGCGATGGGTACGGAGGCCATGATTTTGCGCGTCTGGTAGCCCAGGCCTTCGCTGAGGGTCATGGCCACGCCAGTGGTGGCGGCGATGTCGGCCCAGCCGATTTCGGCGAAGCGCACCATTTTGCAACTCTCCGGCTCTTGCGCCCATGCGCTTTGCAGCATGGCCACGGAGAGCAGGCCGACACCTGCGAGCTGTTTAATCGTCTTCATCTGCGATTCCCTGTGATGGTTAAATTTAGATTACTGGCGTTGAAGCTTGCCGCTGAACCAACTGAACAGACTGCTGCGCTTGGCGGTTTGTGGGGTGCCGAAGCTTTCGGTGATGCGGTCGAGAATGATCGCCAGCAACACCACGGCCATGCCGCTTTCGAAACCAAGGCCGATGTCCAGGCGCTGAATACTCGCCAGTACGTCGTTACCCAGGCCGCCGGCGCCGACCATCGAGGCAATGATCACCATCGACAGGGCCATCATGATGGTCTGGTTGACCCCGGCCATGATCGACGGCATGGCGTTGGGCAGCTGGACCTTGAACAGTAGCTGACGCGGCGTGCAGCCGAAGGATTGGCCGGCTTCGATGATCTCTTTATTCACCTGGCGGATGCCGAGGTTGGTCAGGCGTACCGCCGGGGGCATGGCGAAGATCACCGTGGCGATGATCCCCGGCACACGGCCGAGTCCGAAGAGCATGGCGGCGGGAATCAGGTAAACGAACGCCGGCATGGTCTGCATAAAGTCGAGAATCGGCCGGATGATGGTCGCCACCCGCTCGCTGCGCGCGGCCCAGATGCCCAGCGGGATGCCGAGTAGCAGGCTGATCAGCGTGGCGGAGAAGGTCAGGCCGAGGGTTACCACGGTCTGTTCCCAGAAGCCGGTGAGTACGATCAGTACGAAGGAGATGGCGGTGAAGATGGCGAACTTGTAGCCGATGCGCCACAGGCCCAGTCCGATAAAGATGGCAATCAGCAGCCAGGCCGGTGGCAGCATCAGCAGCCATTCGATGCCTTCGGAGAAGCCATTGACCACGGCGCCGATGCTGTCGAAACCATCGCTGTAGTTGTCCAGCAGGTGCTGCACCACGTCGTTGACCCAGCTGCCCAGGTCGAGCTGTTTCTCACTCATGGGACTCTCCCTGCAGGCGGGTCAACAGGCGACCTTTACTGATGGCGCCGCTGTAGTGGCCGTGCGCATCAATCACCGGGATAGGCCCTTCGTTGTCCACCAGGCGTTCAATCACCTGATCCAGCGGGGTGCCTTCGGAAACGGGGTTGATATGCTTGAGTACATTCGCGTCAAGGCTGCATGTCGCGCCGCCTTCCACGAGTAGGGCGATTTTTTCCAGGCTGATAGAGCCCTGGAAGTTGTTCTGCTCGTCGACGACAAAGGCGTAGTGCTTGTCCAGCGCCTGCAGCTCCTGGCAGACCTTCTGCGCATCCGGCGCTTTGCCGTTGTGCACGTAGATCGGCACGCTGTTGGCCATCAGCTGGCCGGCGGTGAGGTAGCGGTTGGTGTCGACGGTATTGAAGAAGTTGCGCACGTAATCGTTGGCGGGGTTGTCGATCAGCTCCTGCGGGGTGCCAACCTGAACCAGTTTGCCGCCTTCCATGATGCCGATGCGGGTGCCGATGCGCATAGCTTCTTCGATGTCGTGGGAGACGAAGATGATGGTGCGGCGGTCGGTCTTTTGCAGCTCCAGCAGTACGTCTTGCATCTCACGGCGCTTGAGCGGGTCGAGGGCAGAAAACGCCTCGTCCATGATGATCATTGACGGGTCAACCGCCAGGGCGCGGGCCAGGCCGACGCGCTGTTGCATGCCGCCGGACAGCTCATGCGGCATCTTGTGCGCAAAGGTGTCCAGGCCAACCTGCTTGAGTACTTGCATGGCGCGCTCTTCGCGCACCTTCTTGCTCTTGCCGGCCACTTCCAGGCCGAACGCGGCGTTGTCCAGCACACTGCGTGAAGGCATCAGGGCGAAGGACTGGAAGACCATGCTCATGTCGCGGCGGCGCAGATCAATAAGCTCCGCCTTGGGCATTTTGGCGACGTTCTGACCGTCGATATAGACGTTACCGCCGCTGGGTTCAACCAGGCGATTGATCAGGCGAATCAGGGTGGATTTGCCGGAGCCGGAGAGGCCCATCAGCACGAAAATTTCACCTTCCTCGACGCTGAAGGACACGTCGCTGACGCCGATTACGGCGCCTTTCTCCGCAAGAATTCGTTCCTTGCTCCAGCCCTGTTTGAGCAGGTCAATGGCTTCTTGTGGCTCTGCGCCGAACACCTTGTAGAGGTTTTCGACGACGATTTTTCCAGACTGCATGGGATGATTCCCCTTCAGTAGACATCCAGATCAGTGCTGCGGAACCGCGCCTACGCCAGCTGGCGTACGTACGGTGATGCCGACTGTTCTTGCCTGTGTGGGTTTACTGGGTTCCGGGGTCGGGGCCGTGCCTTGCCGCGCAACACATTCAGGGTGCTCAGGCACAACCGCTGCAACGCTCCGGTTGCCTTGTGGGCAATGGACGCTATAGGGGCGTACTGTTGAGTCAACCTTTGCTGTGCCGTGCTGCAAACCGCGTTCCAAACCCTCTGGCAGTGTTACGAAGTCCCATCCTTGGGTTTTACACACCTCGACCCGAGGCGCGCGTACATCCGAAATTTCTTGTTGGGCTGGCACCCATCACGTGGTGAGCCAGCACTTATATATTCTTCGGTCCGGGGCTGTGGGCTCCCGGTCTGTCGACCCTGCTAAGGCGACAGCGACGAAATCGGCTGACTCAACGATATAGTCTTCGGCCTGTCGCAATTGTCGGTTTGCGACTCTGACGTGTTGCGCGGCGACAGACGCTTTAAAAACCATAACAGACTTTTTTGTTCCGTTGCCAAGGCTGCAAGCCACAGCGGCCGTGGTTTGCAGCGTTTCAAATGGCCACAGGCACTATGTGCTGGGGGCTGCGCGCTGTTCGGAAAAAATGACAAATTAATTTCCACTGGCGAGGTTTTCGGCGGTTTTTATTGATTGACCGTTCAATCGTGTGACGCCTTCCAGCCAGCTCGCCCGCGTCTGCGGATTGGCCTTCAACCAGGCTTTGGCCTCGCGTCGCGGGTTGGTGTTTTTGTTGAGGATGGCGCCCATCAGGTAGCTTTCCATCTCCAGGCTGAAGCGCAGATTTTTCAGCAGCTGGGTGACATTCGGGCACTGCTCGGCCAGGCCTGCGCGCACGTTGGTGTACACCGTGGCGCCGCCGTAGTTGGGGCCGAAGAACTCATCACCGCCGTCCAGGTAATGCATCTGCAGCTGGTTGTTCATCGGGTGTGGCGCCCAGCCGAGAAATACCACCCACTGTTTGAGGTGCTCGGCGCGTTTGACCTGGGCCAGCATGCCGTTCTCGCTGGACTCCACCAGGCTGAAACCGGCCAGGCCGAAGGCGTTCTTGTCGATCATTGACTGGATCAGCTTGTTGCCGTCGTTGCCCGGTTCGATTCCGTAGAGTTTGCCGCCCAGTTCTTTACTGAAGCGCGCGAGATCGGCGAAGTTTTTCACGCCGCCGTCATACGCCGCCTGGTTCACCGCCAGGGTGTATTTGGCACCGATGAGGTTGGCGCCGAGGGTCTTTACCGAGCCGTTAGCGGCGTAGGGTTTGATGTCGTTTTCCATGCTCGGCATCCAGTTGCCGAGGAACACGTCGATCTTGCCGTCCTGCATGGCTTTGTAGGTGTCGGGCACGGACAGGCGTTTGACCTGGGTGCGGTAGCCCAGCTCGCTGAATACCTGCCGCGTGACGGCGGTGGTCACGGTGATGTCAGTCCAACCGACATCGGCAAAGCGAATCAGCCCGCATTGCGCCGGCTCTGCGGCCTGGGCCAACAGCGGGGTGGTGCATAAGGTGGCGGCCAGCAGCCAGCGTGTATTGCGTGTCATCAAGCCTCTCCCGGTTGCAGTGACAGGGCGCGCGTACAAGTGCGCAGTCGGGCCACGGGTGGCAGGCGAATGCAGCTGGCCGGTACATGGGCGCGGCGATCATGCCGACAGATTTCCTTCGCTGCCTATGCGTGAAGTCGCAAGTAGAACGCTGCTGTCGTGAATTGCTGCAGCGGCGCTTGAAACTGCGCGCTGTCGCACACGTCGCGTTCGTTTGCGGCGCTGACGGATTTAGATATGGGCGGGTCGGTGTGGAGCGGCGGTGGCGTGGGGAAATCCTGATCATGCCTGCATGTAGCAATCGTGCAGGAGAGTGGTGTGGCTATCAGCGTGTTTGACCTGTTCAAGATCGGCATTGGGCCGTCCAGTTCGCATACCGTCGGACCGATGCGTGCGGCGGCGCTGTTCAGCGGCGCATTGGCCGAGCGGCGTTTGCTGGAACGTACAGCGCGGTTGCAGGTGCGTCTGTACGGTTCGCTATCGGCCACCGGTGTTGGTCACGGCAGCGACCGTGCGGTGATCATGGGGCTGATGGGCGAATGGCCGGATGAGGTTGACCCGAGCAGCATCGAACCGCGTATCGCGCAGCTGCTGGCCAGCGGGCAGTTGCCGCTCGGTGGGCGGGTCAGCATCGGCTTCGACTGGTCGCGCGACATGCTGCTGCTGGAAGAAAACCTGCCGTATCACCCTAACGCCATGACCCTCAGCGCCTTTGCCGCCGATGGCAGCCTGCTGCACGAAAACACTTATTACTCGGTGGGCGGCGGTTTTGTCGTGGACGCCGAGCAGGCCGCCAGCGGTCAGCTGGATCAGGATCACACGCAGCTGCCGTATGACTTCAATAGCGCGGAGGAGCTGCTGCGCCTGTGCAAGGCCCATGGCCTGCGGGTTTCCGAGCTGATGATGGCCAACGAGAAAGCCTGGCGCAGTGAGGCTGAAATCCGCAGCGGCCTGATGCGTCTGTGGCAGGCCATGCGCGATTGTGTCGAGCAAGGCTTGCAGCACGAGGGCACCTTACCTGGCGGGCTGAATGTGAAGCGCCGCGCCGCCAAGCTGCACCGCAG
Organism: Pseudomonas sp. WS 5011; assembly: GCF_012985775.1. Classification (NCBI taxonomy): domain Bacteria; kingdom Pseudomonadati; phylum Pseudomonadota; class Gammaproteobacteria; order Pseudomonadales; family Pseudomonadaceae; genus Pseudomonas; species Pseudomonas sp. WS 5011. The sequence continues at coordinate 99,854 of NZ_JAAQXA010000007.1, read as the reverse complement.
CCTGCAGGAAATGAGCAAGCCCAACGTGATCGGCTCGACCCTCAGTGGCATGGAGTGGGTCAACCTGTTCGCCCTGGCGGTGAATGAGGAAAACGCTGCCGGCGGGCGCATGGTCACAGCGCCGACCAATGGTGCGGCGGGAATCATCCCGGCTGTGCTGCATTACTACGTGCGCTTCAGTCCGTCGGTGACCGAGGCCAATGTGGTGGATTACCTGCTGGCTGCTGCCGCCATCGGCATCCTGTGCAAGAAGAACGCGTCGATTTCCGGCGCTGAGGTCGGTTGTCAGGGCGAGGTCGGTTCGGCCTGCGCCATGGCCGCGGCAGGGCTGGCAGAGATTCTCGGGGCTACCCCTGGGCAGGTGGAAAACGCCGCCGAAATCGGCCTGGAACACAACCTAGGTCTGACCTGTGACCCGGTCGGTGGCCTGGTGCAGGTGCCGTGCATCGAGCGCAACGCGATTGCGGCAGTGAAGGCGATCAACGCGGCGCAGATGGCCCTGCGTGGCGACGGCGAGCACTTTATCTCACTGGACCGGGTGATCCGCACCATGCGCGACACCGGCGCCGATATGCATGACAAGTACAAGGAAACCTCGCGCGGCGGGTTGGCCGTTAGCGCTGTTGAATGCTGAGGCGCACGTTTAGGTCGCTGCGCACATTTGTGGTGCGTGGCTGTTTGGTGCAGCGGAAAAGGGCAGCGCAACGCTGCTGAATACGGCCTGACCGTTGGTCCGTTACCGCGCCGTTTTTACCCTGCGTAGCGGGGTGACAAAGCACCTGCCTGACAGTGCTACCGAAATGCTCAAGTGCCCGCCGAACGGGCGTTTGCGGTCGTAATCAGAATGCTTCTGTCGCTCCTGCCAACGCCTAGTGGCACTAGCGTTGAGCTGGCTATTTATTTTTAGTTGAACGCCCAATCAATTTAGGCACGGCCTTTGCGTTGTGCTGGTAGTCGATCTGGCGTTGTGCAGTCCCAGAACCATAAAAAGAGCCGCCGCATAGAGGGGCTCACTACCGTGCTTTGCTTCGCGTGAGGGTTTACCTGATGTCACAGTTCACTCAAGGGGCACAACCCCAGAGCCGTGCGCCGCAGTCCATCGGCTTTCTCCTGCTCGACAACTTCACCCTGATTTCCCTGGCGTCTGCCGTTGAGCCGCTGCGTATGGCCAACCAATTGTCCGGCAAGGAGTTGTACCGCTGGCACACCCTCAGCCAGAGCGGCCTGCCGGTCAGTGCCAGTGATGGCCTGCAGATCACCCCGGACGCCAGCCTGGTGACGGCGCCGCGTTTGGATGCGGTGATCGTCTGCGGCGGCGTGGACATTCAGCACAGCGTCACCCGCGAGCACGTGCAGTGGCTGCAAAGCCAGGCGCGCCATGGCGCGCAACTGGGCGCGGTATGTACTGGCAGCTGGGCGCTGGCCAAGGCCGGGTTGCTCGATGGTTTCGATTGCAGCGTGCACTGGGAGTGCCTGGCCTCAATGCAGGAAGCCTTCCCTCGTGCGGGCGTGAGTACTCGCCTGTTCTCGATTGATCGCAACCGCCACACCAGCTCCGGCGGCACTGCGCCGATGGACATGATGCTGCACGTGATTGGCCGCGAGCATGGCCGCGAACTGGCGGCGGCGATTTCCGAGATGTTTATCTACGAACGCATCCGCAACGAGCAGGACCACCAGCGCGTGCCGCTCAAGCATATGCTTGGCACCAACCAGCCGAAGCTGCAGGAAATCGTCGCGCTGATGGAAGCCAACCTGGAAGAGCCGATCGACCTTGATCAACTGGCGCTGTATGTCGACGTGTCGCGCCGTCAGCTGGAGCGCCTGTTCCAGAAGTACCTGCACTGCTCGCCGTCGCGTTACTACCTCAAGCTGCGCCTGATTCGCGCGCGTCAGCTGCTCAAGCAGACCAGCATGTCGATTATCGAAGTGGCCTCGGTCTGCGGTTTTGTCTCCACGCCGCACTTCTCCAAGTGCTACCGCGAATACTTCGGCATCCCGCCACGCGACGAACGCGCCGGCCAGCAGAACGGCCATGTGGTAGCGCTGCTGCCAATGCCGGAAGACCTGATGCGCCCATCACCATCCTCGGCCATGGCCGCGTTGACGCGGGCGCAGGGGGAGTCGACCTTCGCCAGTGTCAGGCTTTAAGTGATCGGTAGGAGGCGCTTAGCGGCGAGCTGTTAACCGCTCGTCGCGGCTACGATTGCATGGATGCAGGAGATAGAGCGGAGCAGGGTGCCAGAGCCGAAAGCCCTTCCTACAACTGCGCAGCTCAGACAAAAACGCCGCACTGGCCTTGAAGGCGAGTGCGGCGTTTTGCTGTGTGCGCGACGGCGCGATAAGCGCTGCTTAGTACTCGATCGCCACATCACCCTGCGGCACGCTGCAGCAGGAGAGGATGTAGCCCTCGGCGACATCTTCGTCGGTGATCCCGCCGTTGTGCTCCATGCTCACCTCGCCTGAGGTTTTCATTACCTTGCAGGTGCCGCAAATGCCCATGCCGCAGGCTTTGGGGATATGCAGGCCAAGCTTGGCCGCGGCAGCGTGTACGGTTTCGCCTGGGTCGACGCGGATGCTCTTGCCGGTGCTGGTGAATGCCACTTGATGCTGCTCGGCAGCCGGCACGGCGGGGGCTTCGGCGGCTTCGGCGGCGAGCTCCTTGGCTTCTTCGCGGACATCCGCCGGCGTCGCGCCAAATGACTCCTCGTGGTAGTGCTGCATGTCGAAGCCATTGCTTTCCAGCAGGCGTTTGACCGCATTCATGTACGGCGTCGGGCCGCAGCAGAAAATTTCCCGATCCAGGTAGTCCGGGGCAATCAGCTCCAGCATCTTCTGGTTGAGGTAGCCGCGATAACCGGCCCAAGCCTCACCCAGCCCATGCTTCTCGCAAATCACATGCAGGCTGAAGTTGTTGATCCGCGCGGCCATGTGCTCCAGCTCGCGGTGGTAGATGATGTCCTTCGGTGAGCGCGCGCTGTGCACAAACACCATGTCGACATTGGCGTTGGTGTCGTAAAACCAGCGCGCCATCGACATCACCGGCGTAATGCCGACCCCGCCACTGAGGTAGAGCACCTTGTCGGCGGGAAAGTCGATGGCATTGAACAGCCCGACCGGGCCGTGAACCGGCAGCTCCTGGCCTTCCTGCAGGTTGTCATGCAACCAGTTGGAGACCTTGCCGCCAGGCACTCGCTTGATGGTGATGGAAAAGCTGTAGGGCACGGACGGCGAGCTGGAGATGGTGTAGGAGCGCATCACCGGCTGGCCGTCGATTTCCAGTTCCAGGGTGACGAATTGTCCTGGTTTGAAGAAGTACAGCACCGGCTGATCTGCCATAAAGCAGAACGTGCGCACGTCCCAGGTTTCCTGGATGACTTTGACGCAGCGAACCAAGTGGCGGCCATTGCTCCAGGTCTGGGTGGTAATGGGGTTGAGGAAGTCGTTCGTCGTCATGGACGTCTCTCCGCGCGGCCGGGCATCGGCCTTATATGGGGCGGATTGTGCGCACTGGCGGATGGGCTCATTTATCTGCCAGCGACATTTACATGCTTATCGCGACCTGCCGCGCAGGCCTTGGTTTGCCGCGTCGGAAACGGATGTGACCATGTCGTCCATAGACAAGGTTTGGCCTACGCTCAGCGCCACACTCGCAGCCAGCCGAAGCAAAAGGTCACGAGCGAATTCCTCTTTCATCCAGACGCCATCGGCAGGCGTAGAACGGGGCAATGACGCCACCTTGCGTAGCAACCGATCAGCCATTTTTACGGCCGTCGCACTAGACGATGAGCCATTGAGGAGTTACCGATGGACGTCACTTCCACCCTGAGCCTGGGCGACCCGCTGGAGCCTGCACGCAAGGCCACCGCCGAGATGCTGCAAAGCCGCGAGCGCACCTTTTCGTTGCCGCAGCCGTTCTACAACGATGAGCGCCTGTTCAAGATCGACATGCAGGAGATCTTCCACAAGGAATGGCTGATTGCCGGCATGACCTGTGAGATCCCGGCCAAGGGTAACTACCTCACCCTGCAGATCGGTGATAACCCGATCATGGTGATTCGCGGGGCTGATGGCGTGGTGCATGCCTTCCATAACGTCTGCCGTCACCGGGGTTCGCGCCTGTGCACCAGTGACAAAGGTAAGGTGGCCAAGCTGGTGTGCCCTTATCACCAGTGGACCTACGAACTCGACGGTCGCCTGCTGTTTGCTGGCACCGAAATGGGCGCGGATTTCGACCTCAAGGACTACAGCCTTAAACCGGTCAACTGCAAAGTGGCAGGTGGTTACATCTTTATTTCCCTGGCGGAAAACCCACCGGCCATTGATGAGTTCCTCAGTACGCTGGCTCATTACATGGAGCCGTACGACATGGAAAACACCAAGGTGGCCGTGCAAACCACCTTGATGGAAAAGGCCAACTGGAAGCTGGTGCTGGAGAACAACCGCGAGTGCTACCACTGCAACGGCTCGCACCCTGAGCTGCTCAATACCCTGCTGGAGTGGGATGACGTTACCGACCCGCGCGCCACCCAGGCGTTCAAGGATCAGGTGGCGGAGTGCACCGGCCGCTGGGACAAAGACAACATTCCCTACGCCCATGCCAGTTTTGGTCTGCGCAACCGCATCGTGCGCATGCCGCTGCTCAAGGGCACTGTCTCCATGACCATGGACGGCAAGCAGGGCTGCAAGAAACTCATGGGCCGTATCACCGATCCCGACTTGGGCTCGATGCGCATCCTGCACCTGCCGCACTCGTGGAACCACTGCATGGGCGATCACATGATTGTCTTCACCGTGTGGCCGATCAGTGCCCAGGAAACCATGGTCACCACCAAATGGCTGGTGCACAAGGATGCCGTGGAAGGCGTCGACTACGACGTCGCGCGCCTGCGTCAGGTGTGGGACGCCACCAATGATCAGGACCGCCGTCTGGCCGAAGAAAACCAGCGCGGCATCAACTCCACCGCTTACCAGCCCGGCCCGTACTCGAAAACCTACGAGTTTGGCGTGGTCAACTTTATCGACTGGTACAGCGAGCGTCTGCTCAACAACCTCGGCGCCGCACCTGCGCCCTACCTGAAAGGGGTTGTCGCCGAGTAACGGAGCTGGCGGGTTGGTCGCCCGCCGGAACGGCTCCACACTCAGGCCTTCATGGCCGCTTTGCTGCCCGCAGTCTGCTGCGGGCATTTTTTTAGCCCCGCCAATGTGCGCCATTACCTGCGCACAAGTGTTACCGCTCCGCCAGCAACGGGAACACAAACGAGTAGCAGCACCCCAGAATGGTGACTGCTTGTGTCAGCTTGGCTGTCTGCTATTTTCATATACCATTGATTTGTAAGTAATTTTTTAAAGTTGGCACGCTGAATGCTTTGTTTCTTGCACAAAAACAATAACAAGCATCAGCAGAACTATCGTACCGACTCAAGGCACAACAAAAACAAGAGTACCCACGAGTCGCAAACAGATTTTTTTGGAAAGGGTATGTGATTCGGGTTTTCCCGCAACCAGGCCGAAAAGAATAAAACTACCTTGAGGTAGCTCGGTGTGCCGGTTGGATCATTGCAGGGGTTTTGGCAATGGCGATTGCTGTATCAGTAACCAAAAAAATACGTTTGCCCTTGGTTCCACTTGGAATCACCGAAAGCGATGACGCAACAGACAGCGATAAAACAACAATAACAGTCGCCAAATAATAAAAATAAAGCACACACCCAATTAGAGGGGAGCCTAGGCTCCCCTTTGTGCTTTCTGCGGTTTCGTTTTTCTTCCCCTCGCGACCTTTCCGCACGCCCGGCAGTGCAGTCGGGGGCCGCTCACTCGGTGGCTTATCCATAGGCGACCCGGCTTTGACGCTTTCGGCAATACCCCAGTCGTTTTTGCACCGGGTCGCCCAAGCCCCCGGGGATATGCTCAGTCCAAAGCGCCAACAACGGGTTTGGCGACACCGCTAAAAGGGGACTGCCTGATGAGCCCAGCCGAATTACACGCCGACAGCATCGTTATTGACGGGCTGATCATCGCCAAGTGGAACCGCGAACTGTTCGAAGACATGCGCAAAGGCGGCCTGACTGCGGCCAACTGCACCGTGTCGGTGTGGGAAGGCTTCCAGGCGACGGTGAACAACATCGCCGCCAGCCAGAAGCTGATCCGCGAAAACAGCGACCTGGTGATGCCGGTGCGCACCACCGCCGACATTCGTACCGCCAAGGCGCAGGGCAAGACTGGCATCCTTTTCGGCTTCCAGAACGCCCATGCGTTCGAAGATCAGATCGGTTACGTCGAGGTGTTCAAGCAGCTCGGCGTGGGCATTGTGCAGATGTGCTACAACACCCAGAACCTGGTCGGCACGGGCTGCTACGAGCGTGACGGCGGGCTGTCCGGTTTTGGCCGCGAGATCGTCGCCGAGATGAACCGCGTCGGCATCATGTGCGACCTCTCGCATGTGGGTTCGAAGACTTCCGAGGAAGTCATCCTCGAATCGAAAAAGCCGGTCACCTATTCCCACTGCCTGCCTTCGGGCTTGAAAGAGCACCCGCGCAACAAGTCCGATGCTGAGCTGAAATTTATCGCCGACCACGGCGGCTTTGTCGGCGTGACCATGTTCGCGCCGTTCCTGGCCAAAGGTATCGACTCAACCATCGACGACTACGCCGAGGCCATCGAGTACGTGATGAACATCGTTGGCGAAGACGCCATCGGCATCGGCACCGATTTCACCCAAGGCCACGGCCAGGACTTCTTCGAGTACCTGACCCACGACAAGGGCTACGCCCGCCGCCTGACCAGCTTCGGCAAGATCATCAACCCGCTGGGCATCCGCACCGTCGGCGAATTCCCCAACCTCACCGAGACCCTGCTCAAACGCGGCCATTCCGAGCGCGTGGTGCGCAAGATCATGGGTGAGAACTGGCTAAACGTTCTTCGGGATGTTTGGGGCGAATAAGTCTTTCCAATCACGCCCTCTCCCCCGACCCCTCTCCCCAACCCTCTCCCGCCTGCGGGAGAGGGTTGGGGAGAGGGCAAAAACAACGAATTCTGGAGCACCGAACACATGGCCACCCACGCACCCGAAATGCCTATTCAGGTCGACGACGAAACCGGCGTCTGGACCACCGACGCCCTGCCGATGCTCTATGTGCCGCGGCATTTCTTCGTCAATAACCACATCGGTATCGAAGAGGTACTGGGCGCTGAGGCCTATGCCGAGATTCTCTATAAGGCCGGCTACAAGTCTGCCTGGCACTGGTGTGAGAAAGAGGCCGAGTGCCACGGCCTATCTGGCGTGGCGGTGTTTGAGCATTACATGAAGCGCCTGTCGCAACGCGGCTGGGGGCTGTTCGAGATTGAAGCCATCGACCTGGCCGCCGGCACCGCCTCGGTGAAGCTCAAGCACTCGGCCTTCGTTTACGTCTACGGCAAGTGCGGGCGCAAGGTCGACTACATGTTCACCGGCTGGTTTGCCGGCGCCATGGATCAGATTCTCCAAGCCCAGGGCAGCGCGCTGCGCACCGTGGCCGAGCAGGTCTATGGCGGTTCCGAAGAGGGCCACGATGATGGCCTGTTTATCGTCAAGCCGCGCTAAGTCGAGGATCGAGTCATGGCTTTCGAAGCAATGTTCCAGCCGATCCAAATCGGCAAGCTGACTATTCGTAACCGCATCGTGTCCACCGCGCACGCCGAGGTCATGGCCACCGACGGCGGAATGACCACCGAGCGTTACGTCAAGTACTACGAAGAGAAGGCCAAGGGTGGCGTCGGTCTGGCCATCTGTGGCGGCTCGTCGGTGGTCTCCATCGACAGCCCGCACGGCTGGTGGAGTTCGGTGAACCTGTCGACTGACCGGATCATTCCGCACTTCCAGAACCTGGCGGATGCCATGCACAAGCATGGCGCCAAGATCATGATCCAGATTACCCATATGGGCCGTCGCTCGCGCTGGGATGGCTTCGACTGGCCGACCCTGATGTCGCCGTCCGGTATCCGCGAACCAGTACACCGTGCCACCTGCAAGACCATCGAGCCGGAGGAAATGTGGCGCGTCATCGGTGACTTCGCCAAGGCGGCGGCTCGGGCCAAAGCCGGCGGCCTGGACGGCGTCGAGCTGTCGGCCGTGCACCAGCACATGATCGACCAGTTCTGGTCGCCTCGGGTGAACAAGCGCACCGACGAATGGGGCGGCACCTTTGAAGGGCGGATGAAGTTCGGCCTGGAAGTGATCAAAGCGGTGCGCGCCGAGGTCGGTCCCGATTTCTGCGTGGGCCTGCGTATCTCCGGTGACGAGTTCCACCCGGACGGCCTCTCTCACGAAGACATGAAGCAGATCGCCGCGTATTACGATGCCACCGGCCTGATCGACTTTATCGGCGTGGTTGGCTCTGGCGCCGACACCCACAACACCCTGGCCAACGTTATCCCGAACATGAGTTATCCGCCGGAGCCGTTCCTGCACCTGGCCGCCGGGATCAAGGAAGTGGTCAAGGTGCCGGTGCTGCACGCGCAGAACATCAAGGACCCGAACCAGGCCACGCGCATTCTCGAAGGCGGCTATGTCGATATGGTCGGCATGACCCGCGCGCACATCGCCGACCCGCACCTGATCGCCAAGATCAAGATGGGCCAGGTCGACCAGATCAAGCAGTGCGTCGGTGCCAACTATTGCATCGACCGCCAGTACCAAGGGCTGGATGTGCTGTGCATCCAGAACGCGGCCACCAGCCGTGAATACATGGGCCTGCCGCATATCATCGAGAAAACCACTGGGCCCAAGCGCAAGGTGGTTATTGTTGGTGGTGGCCCGGCCGGGATGGAAGCGGCTCGCGTGGCTGCCGAGCGTGGCCACGATGTGACCTTGTTCGAGAAGAAAGACAGCCTCGGCGGGCAAATCACCTTGGCCGCCAAGGCTCCGCAGCGCGACCAAATGGCCGGCATTACCCGCTGGTTCCAGCTGGAGTTGGCCCGCCTGAATATCGACCTGCGCCTGGGTACTGGTGCTGATGAAGCAAGCATCCTCGACCTGCGCCCAGACATTGTCGTGCTGGCCAACGGCGGTCATCCATTCATCGAGCAGAACGAACACTGGGGCGCCGCTGAAGGCCTGGTTGTGAGCAGCTGGGACGTCCTCGATGGCACCGTTGCACCGGGCAATAACGTGCTGGTGTACGACACCATTTGCGAATTTGGCGGCATGTCGGTGGCTGACTTTATCGCCGAAAAAGGCGCGAAGGTGGAGATCGTCACCGACGACATCAAGCCGGGTGTGGCCATGGGCGGCACAACGTTCCCGACTTACTACCGCAGCATATACCCGAAAGAAGTGATCATGACCGGCGACATGATGCTGGAGAAGGTCTACCGCGAAGGCGACAAGCTGGTGGCCGTGCTGGAGAACGAATACACCGGCGCGAAAGAAGAGCGCGTGGTCGATCAGGTGGTGGTGGAGAACGGTGTGCGCCCTGACGAGCGCCTGTACTACGCCCTTAAAGAAGGCTCGCGCAACAAGGGCCAGATTGATGTGGAAGCGCTGTTCGCGATCAAGCCGCAGCCTTGTTTAGCTGAGAAGGGTGACGGCTATCTGCTGTTCCGAATCGGCGACTGCGTAGCCCAGCGCAATACCCACGCGGCGATCTATGACGCGCTGCGGTTGTGCAAGGATTTCTGAGCCCAGCACAACATCGATGGTTTGACCCGGTCTAGCTCCCTCTCCCTCTTGGGGAGAGGGGACTGAAATGCATGATCCCCTGACATTGGCGGTGGGAGCCTCACATGTTGAACACCCTACTCCCCATCCTGCTTTTCGCCGCCCTGGCCCTTGCGGTTATTGGCGCGGCGAAGCGCTTTCTGATGTGGCGCCGTGGCCGTCCGGCTCAGGTCGACTGGCTGGGCGGGCTGCTGGCTATGCCGCGTCGTTATATGGTCGACCTGCACCATGTGGTGGCGCGCGATAAATACATCGCCAACACCCATGTGGCCACGGCCGGCGGCTTTGTTCTGGCGGCAGTGCTGGCGATTCTGGTGCACGGCTTTGGCCTGCAGAGTCGCATCCTCGGCTTCGCCCTGCTGGCGGCGACGGCGTTGATGTTTGTCGGCGCACTGTTTGTCGCCAAACGCCGCCTCGACCCGCCGTCACGGCTGTCGAAAGGCCCGTGGATGCGTCTGCCGAAAAGCCTGCTGATGTTCGCCGGCAGCTTTTTTATCGCCACGCTTCCTGTTGCTGGCATCCTGCCTGCAGACTTTGGCGGCTGGGTACTGGCGCTGCTGCTCACCGTCGGCGTGGCCTGGGGTGTGTCCGAGCTGTTCTTTGGCATGACCTGGGGCGGGCCGATGAAGCACGCCTTCGCCGGTGCCTTGCACCTGGCCTGGCATCGCCGCTCTGAGCGCTTTGGCGGTGGTCGCTCGACCGGCTTGAAGGCACTCAATCTGGATGACCGCAACGCTCCTCTGGGCGTGGAAAAGCCTACGGACTTTACCTGGAACCAGCTGCTTGGCTTCGATGCCTGCGTGCAGTGCGGCAAATGCGAGGCAGCCTGCCCGGCCTTCGCCGCCGGCCAGCCGCTCAACCCGAAAAAGCTGATTCAGGACATGGTGGTCGGCCTGGCTGGTGGCACCGATGCCAACTTTGCCGGTTCGCCTTCTCCGGGTAAGCCGGTGGGCGAGCACCGCGGCGGCCCGCATCTGACCATCGTCAACCTGCATGGCAAAGCCCTGGTCGACGCCGAAACGCTGTGGTCCTGCACCACCTGCCGTGCCTGCGTCGAGGAGTGCCCGATGATGATCGAGCACGTCGATGCCATCGTCGATATGCGCCGCCATCTCACGCTGGAGAAAGGCGCGACGCCGAACAAGGGCGCCGAGGTGCTGGACAATCTGATCGCCACCGACAACCCCGGCGGTTTCGCACCGGGTGGCCGGTTGAACTGGGCAGCGGATCTCAACCTGCCGCTGATGAGTGACAAGCAAAATGTGGATGTGCTGTTCTGGGTCGGCGACGGTGCCTTCGATATGCGCAATCAGCGCACCCTGCGCGCCTTTGTCAAAGTGCTGAAAGCCGCCAAGGTCGACTTCGCCGTGCTCGGCCTGGAAGAGCGCGACAGCGGCGACGTGGCCCGGCGTCTCGGTGATGAAGCGACCTTCCAGCTGCTGGCCAAACGCAATATCGCCACCCTGGCCAAGTACCAGTTCAAGCGCATCGTCACCTGCGACCCGCACAGCTTTCATGTGCTGAAAAACGAATACGGCGAGCTAGGCGGTCGCTATTCGGTGCTGCACCACAGCACCTATATGGATGAGCTGATCACTGGCCAGAAACTCAACCTTGGCACCCACAAAGGCGGCTCGGTCACCTACCACGACCCCTGCTACCTGGGCCGCTACAACGGCGAGTATGAAGCGCCGCGTAATGTCCTGAATGCCATCGGCATTGAAGTGAAAGAGATGCAGCGCTCGGGTTTCCGCTCCCGTTGCTGCGGCGGTGGCGGCGGTGCGCCGATCACCGATATCCCCGGCAAGCAGCGGATTCCCGACATGCGCATGGTCGATATCAAGGAAACCGCCGCCGAGCTGGTCGCCGTGGGCTGCCCGCAGTGCACGGCGATGCTTGAAGGCGTGGTCGGTCCGCGTCCGGAGGTCAAGGATATTGCCGAGCTGGTGGCCGATGTATTGATCGAGGGCGTGGTCGAGGTGAAGAAGCCTGCATCCGTCCCGCGTGAAGCAGCCGAGGTAAGCCCATGAGCGACCTGATCCGCCGTGATCCACGGGCCGAATGGATCGCCCGCAACCGCCTGCATCCGCTGCATGCCGCCGCACAGCCGGCGGTGGCCAGCTGGCTTAGTGCCGCCGGTGTGCTGCGCAAGAACCCGCATGCGGTGGGCTTTGTCGGCCCTAATGGCCTTAAACGCATCGACCGCTCCGGCGCGCAGCAAGGTGGCGCGGTCAAGCGCTCGACGGCCAGTGCCGTGGTGCAGTTGCCGCTGCATGTGATCGAGCAACCGGCATTCTATATCGGCGTGGTGCCGGATATGGTCGGCGGCCGCCTGAGCGCGCATGACAAGGACCTGCTTGGCTTGGCGCACAAACTCGCCGGCAGCGACGGTGCGGTGGTCGCGGTGATCTTTGGCGAGCACAAGGAAAGCGCCTTCGATAGCAACGGCGTCGACCGTCTGCTGCAGTTCGATGGCGAGGGTTTCGACGGCTACGCCCCGGAAGCGCGAGTGCTGGCCCTCGGCGCAGTAGAAAGACAACTGACGCCGCGCCACTGGTTGCTGCCCGACAGCCGCAGCGGTGGTGGAGAACTGGGCCGGCGTCTGGCCGCCAAACTGGGTGAACGCCCGGCCACGCGGGTTTGGCAGGTGGCCGATGGCATGGCCAGCGGGCGTGCGGGTGCCGGTCGGGAAGACCTGGTGCAACAAGCGCCACGCCTGATTCTGGCGGCGGTGGAATGCGCCGAACCGGTCAGCGAAACCCGTCACGAAGTACGGCCGCTGGCGCTGAGTGAAGCGCTGGTCAGCCATTTGCCACGGATTCGGGATTTGGGCGCGGTGGCGGTCGATCCGGCGCAGATCCCCATGGCCGAGGCCGAATTTATTCTCTCTGGTGGCAACGGCGTGAAGGATTGGGCGCTGTTCCATCAGGCCGCTGCGGCGCTGGGTGCCACCGAAGGTGCCTCACGAGTGGCAGTGGACGATGGCTTTATGGGCCGCGAACGCCAGGTCGGCGCGTCCGGCATCTGGGTCACTGCGCGGGTTTACGTGGCCGTGGGGATTTCCGGGGCGATCCAGCATCTGCAAGGCATCGGTGCCTGCGACAAAGTGGTGGCGATCAACCTCGACCCGACCTGCGACATGATCAAACGCGCCGATCTGTCGGTGATCGGCGAGTCTGCTGCGATCTTGCAGGCGCTGATCGAGCGCGTCGCCGCCCATCGGCAGGGAGCAGAACGTGATGCAGCCTAAGCAAACTGTAGGGTGTGTGACGCTTCATCCATCCACCAACGCTCACACCGCCATGGCGGAAGAAAACAGCGTCTTCCTCCCTACGGAGCTGCGCCATGACTGATTTGCAGGTAGTTACGCTGGTTTCCGTAGGCGCTCACCCGACCTCAGGCCGCCCGCGCCGCGCCGAGCAGGACGCCCGTGCGGTCGAGCTGGGGCTGCGTCTGGCCGGTGAGCGGTTACAGGTGCTGCATGCCGGCGATCCGCAGCAGGAAGCATTGCGTGCTTATCTGGGCATGGGCCTTGAGCAGATCAAAATTCTTGAACAGCCAGCGCACAGCGATGCGCTGCCGGTGCTCGCCGAGTACCTGGCCGACTCCAGTGCGCAGCTGGTGTTGACCGGCAGCCAGGCGGAAACCGGCGAAGGCTCGGGCATGCTGCCTTACCTGCTGGCGGAACAGCTCGGCTGGCCGCTGGTGGTTGGGCTGGCGGCGGTGGAGCAGGTCAGCAATGGCGTGGCGCAGGTGCTGCAAGCCCTGCCGCGCGGACAGCGCCGGCGCTTGCAGGTGCGTCTGCCGTTTGTTGCCAGTGTCGATAACGCTGCGCCCACTGCCCGGCAGAGCGCATTTGGCCCCGCTCGCCGTGGTCTGTTAACTGCCGAGGAGGTGGAGCTGGTCGCCGACCCGCTATTTGCCAACGCGCAATTGCAACCGGCGAAACCGCGCCCCAAGCGCCTTAAGGTGATCAAGGCCAAGACCGGCGCGGAACGAATGAAGGCGGCTACGGCCAAGGCATCCGGCGGCGGGGGACAGGTGCTCAAGGATGTATCGCCGCAAGCGGGCGCGGAGGCTATCTTCAAATTGTTGTTGGAAGAAGGCGTGCTGCGCTAGCACGCCACCATTGGAGGAATTGACCATGATGCACGCCGACCTGATCGATCAGGAGGACCTACGCGAACGTCTGGTGGCGCTAGGGTTGTCGATCCCACCCGGGGTTACGGCGGAGCAGGCGTGCGAGCATGCCGTCAGCGGACTCAGCCCGGAACGCGCGCTGGCCCTGCGTAGGCTGGTGGAGGAGTTGCTCGGTGGCAGCGCGACGCTGTTGCCGAATGTGCGCGAGGCGATCTCGCGCACCTTGCTGCCAGCGCTGGTTCCCCGTCCTTCCTGATGGTTGGGGCTGATGCAGGCGTCAGTGGCCGTCTGCATCAGCCAGCCGCCTGAGCGTCTTGCTTAGCTGGCCGTCATCGCCTGGCGAATATCCCCTGCCAGCTGGCGCACTCGCGCTTCGTCGGTGTCCCAGGAGCACATAAAGCGTGCACCGCCAGCCCCGATAAAGGTGTAGAAGCGCCAGCCCTGGCCGCGCAGGATTTCCAGCGCCGGTTCCGACATCTGCAAAAACACGCCGTTGGCCTGCACCGGGAACATCAGGCTGACCCCCGGAATATCGCTGACCAACTCGGCGAGCAGCTGCGCGCAGCGGTTGGCGTGCTGGGCGTATTTCAGCCAGGCATCGTTCTGCAGAATGCCGACCCAGGGTGCGGACAGGTAGCGCATCTTCGAGGCCAGCTGACCGGCCTGCTTGCAGCGGTAGTCGAAGTCTTCGGCCAAATCTTTATTGAAGAACAGGATGGCCTCACCCACGGCCATGCCGTTTTTGGTGCCGCCAAAACACAGCACATCGACGCCGGCCTTCCAAGTCAGGTCGGCCGGGCTGCAGCCGAGAAAGGCGCAGGCATTAGAGAAGCGCGCGCCGTCCATGTGCAGATGCAGGCCCAGTTCGCGGCACACCGTGCTGATCGCGCGCACTTCGTCGGGGCTGTAAACGGTACCGACTTCCGTGGCCTGAGTCAGGGTCACCACCCGTGGCTTGGGGTAATGGATGTCCTGGCGTTTGAGGGCGATGTCTCGGATCGCCTCGGGCGTCAGTTTGCCGTTCTCGGTTTTGGCCAGCAGCAGCTTTGAGCCATTGGAGAAGAACTCCGGCGCGCCGCATTCGTCGGTTTCGACGTGGGCGGTCTCCGAGCAGATCACGCTGTGGTAGCTCTGGCATAGCGACGCCAGGGCCAGTGAGTTGGCGGCGGTGCCGTTGAAGGCGAAGAACACTTCGCAGTCGGTTTCAAACAGGCGGCGGAAATGGTCGGCGGCGCGTGCGGTCCATTCGTCGTCGCCATAGGCGCGCTGGTGGCCCTGATTGGCTTCGGCCATGGCCGCCCAGGCTTCCGGGCAGATGCCGGAGTAGTTGTCGCTGGCGAATTGTTGCGAGAGATCGGGCATGGGAGCTTCCTTGTGGGCGCTAACGCTAAGCCGTTTGGGATGCTTCTACTGTATCCGCGGTCACGCCTGCGTGCAGATACGGGGGCGACATCCTCTGCCATACAGGCGAAGCCGCAGCGCACTGTCGCCTTTAAGACCTGCGCAATTGCGACGCGTGCATGTCGCAAACGCAATCCCCCGTGGCGTGCCTAGGCATCTGACCGATCAGGGCCAGTCATACCATCGGCTCACAAGGGCTCAGCCCGCTATCGACACAGATGCGCTGCCCAGGCGCCGCAGGAGATCCGCGATGTTCAGCAAGCACGACCAGATTCAAGGCTACGACGACGAATTGCTCAGCGCGATCAACGCCGAGGAAAGCCGTCAGGAGCACCATATCGAGCTGATCGCCTCGGAAAACTACACCAGCCAGCGGGTCATGGAAGCCCAGGGCAGCGGCCTGACCAACAAGTACGCCGAAGGCTATCCGGGCAAGCGCTATTACGGTGGCTGCGAGCATGTCGATGTGGTCGAGCAGCTGGCCATCGACCGCGCCAAGGCGCTGTTCGGTGCTGATTACGCCAACGTTCAGCCGCACTCCGGTTCGTCGGCCAACAGCGCGGTGTACCTGGCGCTGATCAATGCTGGCGACACCATCCTCGGCATGAGCCTGGCCCACGGCGGTCACCTGACCCACGGCGCCAAGGTGTCGTCCTCGGGCAAGCTGTACAACGCCGTGCAGTACGGCATCGACACCACTACTGGTTTGATCGATTACGACGAAGTCGAGCGCCTGGCCGTCGAGTGCCAGCCGAAGATGATCGTCGCCGGTTTTTCCGCCTACTCGAAAACCCTGGATTTCCCGCGCTTCCGCGCCATCGCCGACAAGGTCGGTGCGCTGCTGTTTGTCGATATGGCCCACGTTGCTGGCCTGGTCGCCGCTGGCCTATACCCCAACCCGATTCCCTTTGCCGATGTAGTCACCACCACCACTCACAAGACCCTGCGCGGTCCGCGTGGTGGGCTGATCCTGGCCAAGGCCAATCCTGATATCGAGAAGAAACTTAACTCGGCGGTGTTCCCCGGTGCCCAGGGTGGCCCGTTGATGCATGTGATCGCGGCCAAGGCGGTGTGCTTCAAGGAAGCCATGGAGCCGGGCTTCAAGGAATACCAAGCGCAGGTGATCAAAAACGCCCAGGCCATGGCCAAGGTGTTTATCGAGCGCGGCTACGACGTGGTCTCCGGTGGTACCGACAACCACCTGTTTCTGGTCAGCCTGATCCGTCAGGGCCTGACTGGCAAAGACGCCGATGCGGCCCTGGGGCGCGCCGGGATTACGGTAAACAAGAACGCCGTGCCGAATGACCCGCAGTCGCCGTTTGTCACTTCGGGCCTGCGTATCGGCACTCCGGCCATAACCACTCGCGGCCTCAAGGAAGCGCAGAGCATCGAGCTGGCCGGGTGGATCTGCAACATCCTCGACCACCTCGGAGATGCCGATGTCGAGGCGCAGGTGGCAACTCTGGCGGCAGGGCTGTGCGCCGATTATCCGGTCTACCGTTGAACGCAATGATCCACCCGGTTCGGTAACTGCCGCGCCTGGCGACAAGGTTCCAGCTTTCCGTTTCAGGAGCACCTTTATGCAACGTTATTCCGGCTTCGGCCTGTTCAAGCACGCTTTCAGCCACCACGAAAACTGGCAGCGCATGTGGCGCAACCCAACGCCCAAGCCGGTGTACGACGTGATCATCGTCGGCGGTGGCGGCCACGGTCTGGCGACCGCCTATTACCTGGCGAAAGAGTTCGGCGTAAAGAACGTCGCGGTGATCGAGAAGGGCTGGCTGGGCGGCGGCAACACCGCTCGCAACACCACCATCGTGCGTTCCAACTACCTGTGGGATGAGTCGGCGCACCTGTATGAGCATGCGATGAAGCTGTGGGAAGGCCTGTCCCAGGATCTCAACTACAACGTCATGTTCAGCCAGCGCGGCGTCTACAACCTCTGCCATACCCTGCAGGACATGCGCGACTCCGAGCGCCGCGTCAGCGCCAACCGCCTCAACGGTGTGGATGGCGAACTGCTGGATGCCAAGCAGGTGGCCGAAGAGATTCCGTACCTGGATTGCAGCAAGAACACCCGCTACCCGGTGATGGGTTCCACCGTGCAACGGCGTGGCGGTGTTGCTCGCCACGACGCCGTGGCCTGGGGCTATGCGCGCGCCGCCGATGCCTTGGGCGTCGATCTGTTGCAGCAAACTGAAGTGATCGGTTTCCGTAAGGAAAACGGCGTGTGCATCGGCGTGGAAACCAACAAGGGCTTTATCGGCGGCAAGCGCGTGGGCGTGGTCACTGCCGGTAACTCCGGGCACATGGCTGGCCTGGCCGGTTTCCGCCTGCCGCTGGAATCCCATCCGCTGCAGGCGCTGGTGTCCGAGCCGATCAAACCGATCATCGACAGCGTGATCATGTCCAACGCCGTGCACGGTTATATCAGCCAGTCAGACAAAGGCGACCTGGTTATTGGCGCGGGTATCGACGGCTACAACGGCTACGGTCAGCGCGGCTCCTACGGCACCATCGAACACACCCTGCAGGCCATCGTCGAGATGTTCCCGGTGCTCTCGCGGGTGCGCATGAACCGCCAGTGGGGCGGCATCGTCGATACCTCGCCGGACGCCTGCCCGATCATTTCCAAGACCCCGGTACCCAACCTGTTCTTCAACTGCGGGTGGGGCACCGGCGGCTTCAAGGCCACGCCGGGTTCGGGCCACGTGTTCGCTGCGAGCCTGGCCAAGGGTGAAATGCACCCGCTGGCCAAACCGTTCTCCATGGACCGTTTCCACACCGGCGCACTGATCGACGAGCACGGCGCTGCTGCCGTGGCTCACTAAGAGGGCTTACCCATGTTGCATATCTTCTGCCCTCACTGCGGCGAGTTGCGCTCCGAAGAGGAATTCCACGCCAAGGGCCAGGCGCATATTCCGCGCCCGCTGGACCCGACCGCCTGCACCGATGCCGAGTGGGGCGAATACCTGTTCTTCCGTGATAACCCGCGCGGCATCCACCACGAGTTGTGGGTGCATTCCGCCGGCTGCCGCAAGTACTTCAACGCCACCCGTCACACGGTGACCTACGAAATTCTCGAAACCTACAAGATCGGCGAGAAGCCCAGCGTCACTGCTGCCGGCACTGCCGAGAAAAAGGCCATCGACCAAGGAGTAACGGCATGAGCCAGGTCAATCGTCTTGCTAGCGGCGGCCGCGTTGATCGCAGCCAGCCTTTGACATTCAGCTTCAACGGGCAGAGCTATCAAGGCTTTGCCGGCGACACCCTGGCAGCCGCCTTGCTGGCCAATGGTGTGGATATCGTCGGGCGCAGCTTCAAGTACTCGCGGCCGCGCGGCATCGTTGCCGCCGGCGCCGAAGAGCCGAACGCGGTGTTGCAGATCGGCAGCACCGAAGCGGCGCAGATCCCCAACGTGCGCGCCACCCAGCAGGCGCTGTATGCCGGCTTGGTCGCCAGCAGCACCAATGGCTGGCCGAGCGTCAACACCGACCTGATGGGCATTCTCGGCAAGGTCGGCGGCAAGATGATGCCGCCGGGGTTCTACTACAAAACCTTTATGTACCCGCAGAACCTCTGGCTGACCTACGAGAAATACATCCGCAAGGCCGCCGGTCTTGGCCGTGCGCCGACTGCCGTGGACCCGGATAGCTACGACTACATGAACCAGCACTGCGACGTGCTGGTGGTCGGCGCCGGCCCGGCGGGTCTGGCCGCAGCCTTGGCGGCTGCGCGCAGCGGTGCACGGGTAATCCTGGCTGACGAGCAGGAAGAGTTCGGCGGCAGCCTGCTCAGCACCCGCGAAACCCTCGACGGCAAACCGGCCGCCGACTGGGCCGCGCAGGTGATTACCGAGCTGTCTGGCATGCCTGAAGTGACTCTGCTGCCGCGTTCCACGGTCAACGGTTACCACGACCACAACTTCCTCACCATTCACCAGCGCCTGACCGATCACCTTGGTGAAATTGCGCCACTCGGTATGGTTCGTCAGCGCATGCACCGCGTGCGTGCCACGCGTGTGGTGCTGGCCACCGGTGCCCACGAGCGGCCGCTGGTTTACGCCAACAACGACGTGCCGGGCAATATGCTCGCCGATGCGGTGTCCACCTACGTGCGCCGTTATGGTGTGGCCCCGGGCAAGCAGCTGGTGCTGTCGACCAACAACGATTACGCCTACCGCGTGGTGCTCGACTGGCTTGACGCCGGCTTGCAGGTGGTGGCGGTGGCCGATGCCCGCAGCAACCCACGCGGCAGCTGGGTGGAAGAGGCTCGCAGCCGTGGTGTGCGTATTCTCACCGGCAGTGCCGTGGTGGAAGCCGCTGGCAGCAAGCGGGTTACCGCTGCGCGCATCTGCGCCATCGATGTACAGAGCCATAAGGTCATCAGCCCGGGCGAAGTGCTCGACTGCGATTTGATCGTCAGCTCCGGCGGTTACAGCCCGGTGGTGCACCTGGCCTCGCACCTGGGCGGCCGGCCGACCTGGCGTGAAGATATTCTGGCCTTTGTGCCAGGCGAGGGTGGCTTCCAGAAGCGCCTGTGCGCGGGTGCGGTCAATGGCGTGTTCGGCCTGGGTGATGCTCTGGCCGATGGTTTCGAGGCGGGTGTATCGGCAGCTGCCGAAGCCGGTTTCAAGGCGGTTTCCGCCAGCCTGCCGCAGGTTGCCGTGCGCATGGAAGAACCGTCCCTGGCGCTGTTCCAAGTGCCGCACGACAAGCCGACGGCGCGTGCGCCCAAGCAGTTTGTTGACCTGCAGAATGACGTCACCGCCGCTGGTATCGAGCTGGCCACCCGCGAGGGCTTCGAGTCGGTCGAGCACGTCAAGCGCTACACCGCGCTGGGCTTCGGCACTGATCAGGGCAAGCTGGGCAATATCAACGGTCTGGCAATTGCCGCCCGTTCGCTGGGCATCAGCATCCCGCAGATGGGCACCACCATGTTCCGCCCGAACTACACTCCGGTGACCTTCGGCGCGGTGGCCGGTCGTCACTGTGGCGCACTGTTCGAGCCCAAGCGTTACACCGCTATGCAAAGCTGGCACCTGCAAAACGGTGCCGAGTTCGAGGACGTGGGTCAGTGGAAGCGCCCGTGGTACTTCCCCAAAGCCGGTGAAGATCTGCATGCCGCCGTAGCCCGCGAGTGCCTGGCCGTGCGTAACGCAGTCGGCATTTTGGACGCCTCGACGCTGGGCAAGATCGATATTCAAGGCCCGGATGCCCGCGAGTTTCTC
Source organism: Pseudomonas sp. WS 5011 (assembly GCF_012985775.1). Taxonomy (NCBI): domain Bacteria; kingdom Pseudomonadati; phylum Pseudomonadota; class Gammaproteobacteria; order Pseudomonadales; family Pseudomonadaceae; genus Pseudomonas; species Pseudomonas sp. WS 5011. The sequence continues at coordinate 79,386 of NZ_JAAQXA010000007.1, read as the reverse complement.
AACCGCGTGTACAGCAACGCCTGGACCAAACTGGATGTGGGCAAGGCGCGCTACGGTCTGATGTGCAAGGAAGACGGCATGGTCTTCGACGACGGTGTGACCGCCTGCCTGGCCGACAACCATTTTCTGATGACCACCACCACCGGCGGCGCCGCACGGGTGATGGAGTGGTTGGAAATCTACCACCAGACCGAGTGGCCGGAGCTGAAGGTGTACTTCACCTCGGTTACCGACCACTGGGCAACCATGACCCTGTCCGGCCCCAACAGCCGCAAGCTGCTGGCCGAGGTCACCGACATCGACCTGGACAAGGACGCCTTCCCGTTTATGACGTGGAAGGAAGGCCAGGTTGGCGGTGTGCCTGCGCGGGTGTTCCGCATCTCTTTCACCGGTGAGCTGAGCTACGAAGTCAACGTGCAGGCCGACTACGCCCTGGGTGTGTGGGAAAAGATCATCGAAGCCGGTAAGAAGCACGGTCTGACGCCTTACGGCACCGAGACCATGCACGTACTGCGTGCTGAGAAGGGCTTCATCATCGTCGGTCAGGACACCGACGGTTCGGTCACCCCAGACGACCTCAACATGGGCTGGTGCGTAGGGCGAACCAAACCGTTCTCGTGGATCGGCTGGCGCGGCATGAACCGCGAAGACAGCCTGCGCGAAGACCGCAAGCAGCTGGTCGGGCTCAAACCCGTCGACCCCAACAAGGTGCTGCCGGAAGGCGCGCAACTGGTGTTCGACCCGAAACAGACCGTCCCGATGCAGATGGTCGGCCACGTCACCTCCAGCTACATGAGCGCGGCGCTGGGCTATTCCTTCGCCATGGGTGTGGTCAAGGGCGGCCTCAAACGCATGGGTGAGCGGGTGTTCGCACCGCTGGCCGATGGCAGCCTGATCGAAGCCGAAATCGTCAGCTCCGTGTTCTATGACCCGAAAGGGGATCGCCAGAATGTCTAATTTGATCAACGTTTATCAGCAACGCCCGGCTGCGGCACATGCCGAATCGCCACTGTTCCATGCCGGCCTTGAACAGCTGGCGGGTAAAGGCTCGGCCAGTGCCGGGGTGACGGTGCGCGAGAAGAAGCTGCTCGGGCACCTGACCCTGCGTGGCGATGGCAAAGACCCGGCGTTTGCCGGCGGCGTACACAAGGCCCTGGGCCTGGAACTGCCCGTGGCACTGACCCTGGTGGCGGCCGGCGACACCTCGCTGCAATGGCTGGCCCCCGATGAATGGCTGCTGATTGTGCCGAGCGGCAGCGAGTTCGCGGTCGAGCAGAAGCTGCGCGAAGCGCTGGATGGCCAGCACATCTCGATCGTCAACGTCAGCGGCGGGCAGACCCTGCTGGAGTTGACTGGGCCGAAGGTGCGCGAAGTGCTGATGAAGTCCACCAGCTACGACGTGCACCCAAGCAACTTCCCGGTGGGCAAGGCCGTGGGCACCCACTTCGCCAAGTCGCAGTTGGTGATCCGCCACACTGCCGAAGACACCTGGGAGCTGCTGATCCGCCGCAGCTTCTCCGATTACTTCTGGCTGTGGCTGCAAGACGCCAGCGCCGAGTACGGCTTGGCGATCAAAGCCTGAGGCTGATACGAACGGCTCCCTCTCCCCTATGGGGAAAGGGTTGGGGAGAGGGGAAGGGCTGATAGCGTTGTACCGGCGGCCCTCTCCCCCGGCCCCTCTCCCATAAATGGGAGAGGGGTGCAAAGCAGCGGAGTTTGTTCTGGAGTTTGTTATGAGCCGCACCCCCGATACCTGGATTCTCACCGCCCACTGCCCGAGCGTGCTCGGCACGGTGGATGCGGTGACGCGCTTTCTGTTCGAGCAGCGCTGCTACGTCACCGAGCACCATTCCTTCGATGATCGCCTGTCGTCGCGCTTCTTTATCCGCGTGGAATTCCGCCAGCCGGATGACTTCGATGAACAGGCCTTTCGCGCCGGTTTGAACGATCGCTTGAGCGCCTTCGGCATGCAGGTCGAACTGACCCCGCCGGGTTACCGCGCCAAGGTGGTGCTGATGGTCAGCAAGGCCGACCATTGCCTGAACGACCTGCTCTATCGCCAGCGTATCGGCCACCTGGCCATGGACGTGGTGGCGGTTGTGTCTAACCATCCAGACCTGGAACCGCTGGCGCGCTGGCACGACATCCCCTACTACCACTTCCCGCTCGACCCGAAAGACAAGCCGGCGCAGGAGCGCAAGGTGCTACAGGTGATCGAGGACAGCGGCGCCGAATTGGTGGTGCTTGCCCGCTATATGCAGGTGCTCTCACCTGAGCTGTGCCGCCAGCTGGATGGCTGGGCAATCAATATCCACCACTCGCTGCTGCCCGGTTTCAAGGGTGCCAAGCCCTATCACCAGGCCTATGAGAAGGGCGTCAAGCTGGTCGGCGCCACTGCCCACTACATCAACAACGACCTCGACGAAGGGCCGATCATCGCCCAGGGCGTGGAGTCGGTGGACCATGCCCACTACCCCGAAGACCTGATCGCCAAGGGCCGCGATATCGAGTGCCAGACCCTGGCCAAGGCCATCGGCTATCACCTTGAACGCCGCGTCTTCCTCAATGACGGCCGTACGGTGGTGCTGCACGCCTGAACCAATTTACGGCCCGTCGGGTGCGCCGCGCGCACCACGGGTATACCGAATCATCGGTGTGCATCGCGCATGCTCTGCCGGAGTCCGGCAACAGACGAATAACGCTCCAGTGCAAGGCCGCGTGGCCGCAGGTCGCGCCTTTGTATCAACAACAAGAAAGGAGAAGTACGTATGTCTGGTAATCGTGGCGTCGTCTATCTCGGCGCTGGCAAGGTCGAAGTGCAGAAAATCGACTATCCGAAAATGCAGGACCCGCGCGGTCGCAAGATCGAGCACGCAGTGATCCTGCGCGTGGTCTCCACCAACATCTGTGGCTCCGACCAGCACATGGTGCGCGGCCGTACCACGGCGCAAACCGGCCTGGTACTGGGCCACGAAATCACCGGTGAGGTGATCGAGAAGGGCCGCGACGTGGAGAACCTGAAAATTGGTGATCTGGTCTCGGTGCCGTTTAACGTCGCCTGCGGCCGCTGCCGTTCGTGCAAAGAGCAACACACAGGCGTGTGCCTGTCGGTCAACCCGGCGCGTGCCGGCGGTGCCTACGGCTATGTCGACATGGGTGACTGGACCGGAGGCCAGGCCGAATACGCCATGGTGCCGTACGCCGACTTCAACCTGCTGAAACTGCCGGACCGCGACAAGGCCATGGAGAAAATCCGCGACCTGACCTGCCTCTCCGACATCCTGCCCACCGGCTACCACGGCGCTGTGACGGCGGGTGTTGGCCCAGGCAGCACCGTGTATATCGCCGGCGCTGGCCCGGTTGGTTTGGCCGCAGCCGCTTCGGCGCGTTTGCTGGGTGCGGCGGTGGTAATCGTCGGCGACGTGAACCCAGTGCGTCTGGCCCATGCCAAGGCGGTCGGTTTCGAGATTGCTGACCTGTCCAAAGACACCCCGCTGCACGAACAGATCGCTGCGTTATTGGGCGAACCGGAAGTCGATTGTGCGGTGGATGCGGTGGGCTTCGAGGCGCGCGGCCATGGTCACGCAGGCGTGCAGCATGAAGCGCCGGCCACAGTGCTCAACTCGCTGATGGGCGTGGTACGGGTCGCCGGTAAGATCGGCATTCCCGGCCTGTATGTCACCGAAGATCCGGGTGCGGTCGATGCAGCGGCGAAGATCGGGTCCTTAAGCATCCGCTTCGGCCTCGGCTGGGCCAAATCCCACAGCTTCCACACTGGTCAGACCCCGGTGATGAAGTACAACCGCCAGTTGATGCAGGCGATCATGTGGGATCGCATCAATATCGCTGAAGTGGTCGGCGTGCAGGTGATCAGCCTGGACGACGCGCCACGCGGTTACGGCGAGTTCGATGCCGGTGTGCCGAAGAAATTTGTCATCGATCCGCACAAGCTGTTCAGCGCCGCTTGATCAATATCTGCGCCTCGGCGGGTACTCAAGTGCCCGCCTTCAGCGCAGTATTGCGCCCTCGTTAGACCCGTAAAATTGGCTACAGTAAGTGCACGGCACGGCTGCTCAGTGCGCACTTTCCAGGGCCGGAGTTCATGCGGGTAATCGTTTTAACCCTCTGTTTGTTGTGCACGTCAGGCCTGGTCTCGGCTGCTGACTGGTTCCCTGTGTCCGTGCAGGCGGATGGCCAGGTACAGCCCTACCAACCCTTGACGCAAGCGGCCAAGCCCTGGCGCATCTGTGCGCTCTTGCCCCATGGTAAGGATCGCTATTGGTGGGGCGTGGCCTGGGGGTTGGATGAAGAGGCCACCCGACAGGGCGTTCGCCTTGGCATCTATGAAGCCGGTGGCTATGAAAATCCTCAGGTGCAGGCCCAGCAGCTGGAACAATGCCGGCTACAAAATGCTGATGCCTACATCATCGCCGCGATCAACGCCCAGGCCCTCTGCGGGGCTATCGCCACGCTGGTCGAGCAGGGTAAACCGGTGATTGATCTGGTGAACGGCAGTGATTGCCCGGGGTTGAGTGCCAATTCGAGCGTGGACTTTGCCGACATGCTCAAGGCTGCGCTGGGTTACATCGAGCAGCATCGTCCTGCTGGGTCGTTCAGCCTTGGCTGGTTACCTGGGCCGCAGGGCGCGGGTTGGGTCGAGGATCTTGAGCGGTCGCTGCGCGAGGCCGAGCAGGCAGGTCGTATGCGCGTGGAGCATGGCGGCTATGCCCCGGTCGATCGCGCCAGCCAGGCGCAGCTGGTGCGCGGGCTGCTGAAAACGCATCCGCACCTCGATTACCTGCTGGGTAACGCCGAAGCTGCCGGGTTTGCCGCCCAGCTGGTGCAGACCTCCGGGCAAAACTACCGGGCGCAGGTACTGGCGACCTACACCACCGAACGGATTATCGAGCAGATTCGCGACGGCTTTATTGTTGCTGCGCCCACGGATTCACCGGTGATACAGGCGCGCATCGCTGTCGATCTGGCGGTCCGGGTGCTGGAAGATCAGCCGCATGCCCAGCAGGTCAGCCCGATGATCCAGATGCTCGATCAGGCTAGCTTGCCGCAGTTCGACATCAGCCGCCTGATGCCACCGCCGGAACATTGGATGATTCGCCGCGACCTGCCGCAGTAGGCCAACGCTAGCCGTGTGTTGGCGTGCTCAGCTCAGCGCGAATCTGTGCTATTCGCGCATCCTTGTCTTCCCAGAGTGTGTTCACCCAGTTCTGCACAAACTGGCGGAAGTTCGGATCATTTTCGTAGTCGCCCTGCCACAGCGTCGGGTCCAGCTCGCGGGTCTGGATATCGACGATCACCTTGTCCACCTGCCCGCTGATCAGCGCCCAGAAACCTGGAATGCGCGCGCCGGGGTAGACCAGGGTCACGTCCAGCACCGTATCAAGCTGCTCACCCAGCGCCGCCAGCACAAAAGCCACGCCGCCGGCCTTGGGCTTGAGCAAGTACTGGAAGGGCGAACCCTGTTGCGCCTGCTTGGCCGGGGTGAAACGAGTGCCTTCGAGGTAGTTGACCACGGTCACCGGCAGGTCCTTGAACTTTTCGCAGGCCTGCTTGGTGATTTCCAGGTCCTTGCCCTGCATATGCGGGTGCTTGGCGAGAAACGCTTTGGAATAGCGCTTCATAAAGGGGTAGTCCAATGCCCAGAACGCCAGGCCGAGGAAGGGTACCCAGATCAGTTCCTGCTTGAGGAAGAACTTGAAGTACGGGGTCTTGCGGTTGAAGGCCTGCACCAGTGCTGGAATATCCACCCACGACTGATGGTTACTGATAACCAGGTAGGAGGTGCTTGGGCGCAGGTAAGCGCTGCCGCGAATATCCCAGCGCACGGGCAGTAGGGCGGCAAAGATCAGCTTATTGATTTCCGCCCAGGTTTCCGCCACCCACATCACTCCGCGCGAGCTTGCAGTCTTAAGTGCTTTGCCCGGCAGGACGAACTTGCCGAGGGCTATCAGCAGCAGCGGGCTGATCAGAATCAGCGTGTTTAAAAGCAGCAGAAAAATGACGCTCAGACCGGTCAACAAACGGCGCATGACAGCTCCTTAGGGTGCGCTTGAGCGGCAATGATAAGCAGTCGTGTCAAGGCTTCCAAGCCACTGATCTGCGACCGATGTCCTATGGCCATTAGTTGTTCCAAGTCCGCATAATGCTGGCTATTGTTCATCTAGTATTGTCTGACAATAACCGGATTATTTTTCTGTTCGAGTGCCATCCATGTTGAAGTGCATCGCTGTGACCGACGTGCGAGTCGGTATGTATATCCACGAGTTCTGTGGCGCATGGATGGACCACCCCTTCTGGAAATCCAAGTTCCTTCTCAATTCTGAAAAAGACCTGCAGCGTATCAAGGCCAGCAGCATCGGTGAGCTGTGGATTGATGTCAGCAAGGGATTGGATGTCGAGGTTGGCACCGTCAGTGTCAGTCCTGAAGAGGTTGCCGCCGAAGCCGAGGCCGCACTCTTGGCTGCGGTACAGACCCCACCAGTCAATCTGGCGGTGTCGATGGAGGATGAGTTGCAGCGCGCGGCCAAGCTCTGCGAGCGTTCCAAAGCTGCTGTGGTTAGCATGTTTGGTGACGCGCGCATGGGCCAGGCCTTGCAGTTTGAACAGGCCGGGGAGTTGGTTGAGGAAATTTCCGATTCGATCATGCGTCATCCCAATGCGCTGATCAGCCTGGCGCGGCTGAAAAACGCCGACGAATACACCTACATGCATTCGGTTGCGGTCTGCGCGCTGATGATTGCTTTGGCTCGCAACCTGGGGCTCAACGAGGCCCAGGTGCGTGAGGCTGGGTTGGCCGGGCTGCTGCATGACATCGGCAAGATGGCGATCCCCAATGAGGTGCTGAACAAACCCGGTAAGCTCACTGACAATGAATTCGCCACCGTGCGCGATCATCCTGAAGCCGGTTCGCGCATGCTGATTGCCAGCAAGCAGGTCAGCGCGCTGGTGCTGGATGTGTGCTTGCACCACCACGAAAAAGTCGACGGCAGCGGTTATCCGCACCGCCTGGCCGGTGAGCAAATCAGCTTGTATGCGCGCATGGGCGCGGTGTGCGATGTGTATGACGCCATCACGTCTGATCGCCCCTACAAGCGTGGCTGGGACCCAGCCGAATCCATCCGCAAGATGGCCGAATGGAAAGGCCATTTTGACCCTGTAGTGTTCCAGGCCTTTGTCAAAACCGTGGGTATTTACCCCGTGGGTTCGCTGGTGCGGCTGGAAAGCGGGCGTATTGGCGTGGTGCTGGAGCAGCAAGCCAAATCCTTGCTTGCACCGCGGGTGAGGGTGTTCTTTTCGGCCCGCTCGAAAACCCCAATCCCGCAGGAAACCCTCGACCTCAGCAAGTTGGTCGGTCGCGACAAGATTGTTGGCCGGGAGTCTGCTGAGGAGTGGGGCTTTCGTAATGTCGAGGAACTCTGGAGCGGCATTTCCAGGTAGTGCCTTGGGTGCCATGGCTCGCGTGTCGAGCGGATAACGGGTCGTGGCCCGGTCACTCAACTATGCTCATTACCTATGACTGTCCGCAGGCTCGCGGCTTGGGCGTACTTCTTGCTTGAAGTTTCGCTTTGGCGCGCCCCTGTAGTTGGCGTGCTCAACAGGTTGAGGTGTGTATGACTGGAGTACTCAAACCAGGTGTGCGGCTGCTGGAGCGTTTCAGCTTCGCGCGCAAGTTTCAGCTGGTGTTTGTCTTGTTCGCGATGCCACTGGTTTTTGCCTTGTGGGTGATCAGCAGTAATTACCAGGAGCGGCTCACCTCCATTGCCAATGAGGTAGAGGGCATCAATGCACTGCAGGGCATGGCTGGCGTGCAGCAGGCGTTGATTGAGCAGCGCACGTTGCTGTCGCGCTGGAAGGGCACTGAGAAAGCCGCCGAAGCGCTGCTGCGTGAGCATGCCAGCGGCCTTGAGCCCGCCTTGCAAGCCTTGGAGCAGCCGCTTCAGTCAGAGCTGCTGAGTGATCAGTCCCGTCAGCATTTGCAGAGCCTTAGAACCGGCCAGGCCGAACTGAGTATCGATGTGCTGGGTAAACTGGCCCTGCCCGATGCGCTTGAGCGTTACCAAAAGAACCTGCTGAGCCTGCTTGCCCTGCGCGAGCAGGTGGCCACCGACAGTGGGTTGATCCTTGACCCGCAGCTCGACACGTACCTGATGATGGAGCAGCTGACCTACACCTTGCCGCGCCTGCTCGAGCAGCTTGGCAGCTTCACCAGTCAAGGTTATGGCGCGGTGGTGTCGCAGCACTTCACGTTACAGAGCCGCGTACTGATCCGCGACCTACGCCGTAGCCTGGATGAATCACGCAGTCAGCTGCTGAAGGCACAGGCCACGCTCACCCTTGAGGCGCCGCATGCCATGCGCCAGCTGCAGGGGCCTTATGATGAGGCACTGAAGGGTTATGAAGCCTTTCTCGCGGGCATCGATCGCGACATGTTTGAAGCCAGCCCGATGGCCTTGACCCCGGATCAATTTGTGCAGCGCGCGGATGCTCTTCAGGGCCAACTGCTGAAGCTGCAAGCGGCGTTGTATCAGCAGTTTGTTGCCAGTTTGGGTGATTATCGGAGCAAGGCGCTGAGCGCCATGGCTCAAGCCATTGGCGTGTTCAGCGTTCTGACATTGCTGGCGCTGTATGTGTTGTTCTGCCTTAACGCGTCGATCCGGCGCAGCACTGCTGGGATCATTCAGGCCGCTGAAGGCTTGCGCGATGGTGATCTGCGTGTGCGCATGCAAGTGCATGGCGAGGATGACCTGGCGAATATCGCCCAGGCCCTGAATACCGCCGTTGGCCAGTTGCGCGATTCCATGCTGGGGGTCAATCAACAGAGTCAGCAATTGGGCGGCACCGTGCAACTGCTCAACGGCGAGGCGCGTAATGCCCTGGTGTCAGTGGAGCAGCAGCAGGCACAGATGAGCCAGATTGCGGCGGCCGCCACTGAAATGGCTGCCACCGCGCAAAGCGTTGCGCAAAGCTGCGAGCAGGCGGCGGTAGAAGCCAGCCAGACCCGCGAGATCGCTAACCAGAGCAACCAGCGCAGCACGCGCACCAGCCAGAGCATGCGCCAGCTAAGCAGCCGCCTCGGTGACAGTGCCACCACGTTGCAACAGCTGCGAGAGCAGACGGCGCAAATCACCCGGGTTGTGGATGTGATCAAGGGCATCGCTGAGCAGACCAACCTGCTCGCGCTTAATGCGGCCATCGAAGCGGCGCGCGCTGGCGATCAGGGCCGCGGCTTTGCCGTGGTCGCCGATGAGGTGCGTAGCCTGTCGCAGCGTACGCAGAACTCCACTGCGGAAATCGCCGACACGGTGGCCAACCTGCACCGCGTGGTCGGCCAGTCGGTCACCCAGATGGAAGACGCCGTGCGCCAGGCCGAAGGCGATGTCGGTAGTGTGCTGGCCATGGGCGAAGACCTGAATGCCATCGTCGAATCGGTGCAGCTGGTGACGGATCGCCTTGCGCAAATCGCCACTGCAGCCGAGCAGCAGGCGGCGACTGCCGATGAAGTCAGCGGCAATATCCAGCAGGTCGATCATGCCGCCAGCGCCTTGCTTGAAGGTGCGCAAGCTGTCAGCAACGCCGCCGAACAACTGCGTCAGGGGAGTCAGGCGTTGGCGCAGAACACTGCGCGCTTCAAGCTGGATTAAGGCCAGTCGGCGCAGGGCGGACAACGCGCAGCTTGTCCGCCGGCTGCGTCCGATCTTGACGCTATCGGCTGCCTGCCGCAGGCTCCCCGCCGAGTTGCCACGAGCAGGACGCCCATGCCGCATATTCTGATTGTCGAAGACGAAGCCGCGATCGCCGACACCTTGATCTTCGCCCTGCAAAGCGAAGGCTTCACCACCACCTGGCTGAGCCTGGCCGAGCAGGCTCTGGCCGAACAGCAGCGCAGCCCGGCGGACCTGCTGATTCTCGATGTCGGCCTGCCGGATATCAGTGGCTTCGAAGCCTGCAAGCGCCTGCGGCGGTTTTCCGAGGTGCCGGTGATTTTTCTTACCGCGCGCAGCGAGGAAATCGATCGTGTGGTCGGTCTGGAAATCGGTGCCGACGATTACGTGGTCAAACCCTTCAGTCCGCGTGAAGTGGCCGCGCGGGTCAAGGCCATCCTCAAACGCATAGGGCCGCGTGAAGCCCCTGCCACCAGCCCGGCCAGCGCTCCGTTCCAGCTGGATATCGAGCGGGTGCAGATCCACTATCACGGCCAGTTGCTGAGCCTGACCCGCCACGAATTCCGTTTGCTGCAAAGCCTGCTGGCGCAACCCGAGCGGGTGTTCTCCCGCGAGCAGTTGCTCGACGGCCTAGGCGTGGCCGCCGATGTCGGCTACGAGCGCACCATCGACAGCCATATCAAAAGCCTGCGCGCCAAGCTGCGCCAGGTGGCCGCTGCGGCCGAGCCGATCCAGACTCATCGCGGCCTGGGTTACAGCTACTCGCCGAGGCACGCCTGATGCCGTTGGGGATACGCATCTTTTTGGTGTACTTCCTGTTTGTCGGACTGGCGGGCTGGTTTGTGCTGAGCACGGTGATGGACGAAATCCGCCCCGGCGTGCGCCAGAGCACTGAAGAAACTCTGGTCGATACCGCCAACCTGCTGGCCGAGATTTTGCGTGATGAGGTCAAGGCCGGTCGACTGCAACAAAGCCGCCTGCCCGCCTTGTTGCAAGCCTATGGTCAACGTCAACCGCAGGCGCAAATCTGGGGCGTGGAGAAAACCCAGGTCAACCACCGCATCTATGTCACCGACGCCAAGGGCATTGTCTTGCTCGACTCCACAGGCGCGGCGGTGGGCCAGGATTACTCGCGCTGGAACGATGTGCTGCGCACCCTGCGCGGCGAGTACGGCGCGCGCTCGACCAAGGAAGACCCGAACGATCCCGACTCTTCGGTGATGTACGTCGCTGCGCCGATCATGGACGGCGCGCAGATTATCGGCGTGGTCTCGGTGGCCAAGCCCAATCGCACGCTGCAGCCCTATATCGAACGCTCCGAGCAGCGTCTGGCCTGGCTCGGCGGCGGGCTGATCGTGCTTGGTCTGCTGATCGGCGCGCTGCTGTCCTGGTGGCTCAGTGGCGCTTTGCGCAAGCTGACCCGCTACGCCCAGGCGGTCAGCGCCGGGCAACGTGCCGAACTGCCCAGCGTGCGCGGCGGTGAGCTGGCGCAACTGGCCGAAGCCATCGAGCGCATGCGTACCGAGCTGGAAGGCAAGGCCTATGTCGAACGCTACGTGCACACCCTGACCCACGAGCTGAAAAGCCCCCTGGCAGCGATTCGTGGCGCGGCGGAGTTGCTCGATGGTGAAATGCCTGCGCCACAGCGACAGCGCTTTGTCGCCAATATCGATCAGGAAAGCGCGCGCATGCAGCAGCTGATCGAGCGCCTGCTGCACCTGGCCCAGGTCGAGCAGCGCCAGGGCCTGGAGGAACAGGTCGCGGTGCCGTTGCAAGCGCTGGTAGATTCGCTGTTGCAGGCGCAGATGGCGCGTATCGAAGCCGCCGGCCTGCAGATTGAAAACCATATTGGCGCTGAATTAAGCGCGAGTGGTGAGGCCTTTCTGCTGCGTCAGGCGCTGGCCAATCTGCTGGATAACGCGTTGGACTTCACCCCGCCCGTTGGGCTGATCCGCTTTAGCGCAGAGGCCCGTGCCGGGCAGATCGAGCTGCACCTGTTCAACCAGGGCGAGGCGATTCCCGATTACGCCTTAGTGCGCCTGAGCGAGCGGTTCTATTCCCTGCCGCGCCCCGGCAGCGGGCGCAAGAGCACCGGTTTGGGGCTCAACTTTGTCGAGGAAGTGATGCAGTTGCATGGCGGTGCGCTGCACATCGGTAATGTCGAGGGCGGTGTTGAGGTGCGGGTGCGTCTGCCGTTGTTTCCTGGCAACTGAGGCGCGGCTTGGCACCGACCTTGCTGGTTTGCAATGGTTGCGCTGAGCCCACACAGGTGCTCTGATCAGGTCATCGGGTTGGCCAGCAATCACCGGCCAGCGAACTATCCTCAATGCCAATAAGAAACAGAGCAGGAGCCGCTGCATGAAAACAGTTGCCGAGATTCTTCGCGCCAAGCCCCAGGCCGCCGTGTACAGCGTTACGCCCAGCACTTCGGTGCTGGATGCCATCAAACTGATGGCCGAGAAAGGCATTGGCGCATTGGTGGTGTTGGATGAGAAAGGCCGCCTGGCTGGCATCGTCAGTGAACGTGACTATGCGCGCAAAGTAGCGCTGCTGGAACGCTCCGCATTCGGTGCGATGATCAGCGAAATTATGACAGCAGATGTCATAACCGTCGGTCTGCGCGACACCTCACAGCATTGTATGCAGCTGATGACCGACCGCCATTTGCGCCACTTACCTGTGCTGGCGGAGGGTGAATTGATCGGCCTGTTGTCGATTGGTGACCTGGTCAAACACACCATCGCCGAACAGGCGAGCCTGATCCAGCAACTGGAACAGTACATTCGCGGCGAGTAAAGCCGCGCGTAACAGGGATAGGTTGATGGACATCCGTAGTGTCGGGGCTAGTGAGCTGGATGCGTTGCTCGCTTTGTATGAGCATTTACATCCCGAGGATCAACCGCTGCCCGCGCGCGATCAGATTGAAGCGGTGTGGCAGGCGATAATCGCCAACCCAGCGCATCACTGTTTTGGCCTGTACCTCGAGGCGCAGCTGGTGGCCAGCTGCAGCATCAACCTGGTGGCCAACCTGACGCGCGGCTGTCGGCCCTTTGCCCTGATCGAAAACGTGGTGACCCATAGCGAGCATCGCGGGTGTGGCTACGGTCAAGCGTTGCTCGCTTACGCTAAAGCGTTTGCCTGGGACCAGGGTTGCTACAAGGTCATGCTGATGACCAGCAGCAAGGACCCAGCCACCCTGCGCTTCTATGAGACCGCAGGGTTTGATCGGCATGACAAGCAAGCCTTTATTGCCAAGCCTCCGGCTTAGCTCACTGCGCGACGCTGCGGCTGATCCTCATGCAGAAAGCGCGTGTAGATATCCCGCGGCGGCGCCAGTTGCAGCTGCGCCATGATTCGGCCGACTGCGCCACGGTGGTAGCCGCCGTGGGTGACGATATGCGCGAGCATCTCCTCGCGGCTCATGCAGCCGGTATCGCCATCAACAAACGTGAAGCTCAGGCGCTCGGCCAACTGTTCGGCGCTCAGTCCCGCGACATAGTCCAAATACCAGCGATCTGTCTCCTGCACTGCCTGCTGCAATGCTGCCAGCGTGGGCGTATTCGCTGTGTTGGTGGCGCTGTAACTATGGTGGATGCCTTGCAGGTTGGCGACAAATATACGCTCGACCACATAGATGTGATTGAGGATGCGCAGGGCGGCGTGCAGCTCGCTGTGTTGGGTGAGCGGATCAAGTCGCTGCAGCTCAGCAAAGAGTTCCTGATTGGCCCAGGCCTTGTACTGCAGCAATGAGGTTAACAAGCTGGCGTTGCTCATAAAGGGCCTTCAATACGCGGGTTGTTTAACTGAGTGTTGGATGGGTTACGGCCCAGTGGGTGGATAGTGCTGTGCGCTTTGGTTGTGGCGCGCATACTGGCCTTTCAAGAATCCTCAGGTGACGACGATGACCCTTGCCCTTACTCCACTGATTTCGCTGATCGCCGGCATTCTGATTTTGGTGATGCCGCGCCTGCTGAACTACATCGTGGCGATTTATCTGATCGTGATTGGCCTGGTTGGCATCTTCGGCACTGGCAATTTCAATCTGAACTTCTAAGCGTTTGGCAGCCCGGTTCTTCGGGCTGCCCCGTCCAGTCAAGCTGTAGTCGAGGCCCTATCCTGTGGCGCTTTGCTCGCTGTATCGAGCGCCTTGAGCACCAGATACAGCAACGGTCCGATTGAGACAAACAGCGCAGTCAGGGCAAAGAATGGCAGCAGGTAGGCCAGCGACTTGCCCCGTTCGCGGCCGTCGCGGTACATCCAGATGCAGGCCAGCGCCGCGAGGATATACAGGTCGATCACCACCTGGGCGGTGTCGGGGCTGGACATCAACTGGATGCCAAATTGCAGCAGCGATTGCTCTGCATGCAGCATCACGTACAAGGTGTAGGTGCTGAAGGCCAGCAGGGTGATCAGCGGCAGTGCGAGCTTTTTCATGGTGCCATCCTTGGGTAGTTATAAATCGAGGGAGTTTGCGCTATCAGCCTGACGCGCGGGTTGCTGAACTGTTCAGCTGCACCGTCGCCATCACGGCTTGAGCGTTCTCCAGCAGGCAGCCGTAGTGCGCTTGTTCGGCGCAGCGGATCACCGCATTGGCATTGCGCAGATGCTCCTGCAGGTAAATGGACATGGCAATGGGCGCCCAGTTATCGGCGTCGCCATGCCACAGGTTGACTGCCGCCGTGACGTTATCCAGCTCTGCAGCCCAGGGCTCGACGTAGAGGTTTACGTCACGCTGATAGCTGCTAGTGCCATGTCTGAAACACGCGCGCTGAATGTCTGCCAGCCAGGCCTGGGTGTCGGCTTGATGCAGTAATTCGGCGTCGTTGCCGCCAGCGCCGTTGAACAGCAACTTCAGCAGCAGGCGCGGGCTGACTTTCGCCAGCAGCGCCTGATACCAGGCAAAGGCCCGAAAAAGCCTTGGATAGTGCTGCGCCCACAGGAAGGTATAACGGCCTGCGCCCATGCCGACGCTATTGCTGGGGATTTCCAGCGGTGCGGCGGCCGATAGCAGATAGACCTCAGCCACTTGCTCACCCAGCAGTGCGGCTACACGCAGCGCCAGGCAGGCACCGATGGAAAAACCAAGCAGGCGAATCGGCTGACCAGCGGCGCGATCACTGATCTGTTGCGCCAGGTGTTGCAGATAAGCCGCGCTGCCGAGTTCGCCGGGCAGATTGCGCTCCACCACCAGCAGCTTGATGCCGTGCGCCAAGGCAGCCTGATGCAGCATCGCCGCCTCAACCGCTGCGCCCGGTACGCCATGGAAGTAGAACAGTGGCTGTCCATCGGGGCAGCCGTATGCAGTTGGGGTCACGCCCTATCTCCCGCTAGCAGCTGTTACGTTAATCCGCATCGTGTTCAGTCATCGATACGGGCGGTTGGTTGTCACTCAATAAAACGTGGCTCGCAGCGCACCTCAGATTTCACCGAGTTGGCAATAAAGCACTCTTCATGGGCCTGGTGGTGCATCTGCTCAATCTGTTCGCGGCTGGGTAGGCGCTCACCAGAGAAACTGACCGCAGGACGCAGAGTCACCTGGGCGATAAACAGCTTGCCGGCGGCATTCTCCTGCATCAGCCCGCTGGCGCAGTCGTGGTAGTCATCAACGCAGAAACGACACTTGGCGGCGATGGAGAGGAACCAGAGCATATGACAGCTGGCAAGCGAGGCGACGAAGGCTTCCTCGGGGTCGACGGCGCTTGCATCCGACATGGGCAGCGGAACTACATGCGGTGAGGACGAACCGGCGACCTCCTGACCTCCATCAAAACGCAGCAGATGCTTGCGGCTGTAGCGGTTACCAAGAAAGTCCTGCTCACCGCGTTGCCAGATCACCTCAGCGACATACTCCGTCACGTCATTCTCCTGATGCTGTTGAGTTAGGCGCTTACCACCAGCCGTTATTGTTCAGCAGCATCTTCTTGTAGTAATCGATATTGGCGCGCGTGGCGAATACCGCGCTGATACCGTAGCCCAGTGCGTTGGCGATTTTGCTGTAGCCGAGATAGTCCAGGCCGATGCCGAGGATGATCACTACCGCTGCGCAGACGACGAACAGCGCTAAACCCTTTTTCCACATGCCCTTGATGGCGTAGTAGATCGGCCCGAAGAAGAACGCCAGAAAGTTGAAGCTGAAAGCCTTGCGCCGCTCCTCGGCGGGCAGCTGCTTGAACCTGGGCATCTTGATGCCGCCGGCATGGTGGATCGCGCTAAAGCGCTGCTTCCATTTATCCGAGATGGGTAGGGCTGCAATCTGCTCGTCGGACACCAGGGATTCTGCCTCGGCGACGCTGGTTTGCGGGGTAGCGTAGGGGTTGTGCTGGGTCATGGCCGTTCATCCTTAAGTGGCGTTCAGCGGCACGCTACGCATTTCCCGGATGACTGTCTATTGGCCGGCTTGGTGTCTGCTCCGCATCTCCACACACTCTCCATCTGCCCTCCATAAAGCCACCATTTGCGCCACCCAGACTCTGCCTACCTAAACCGTATCGGAGAGTTGCACCATGAGCCGCATTCTGGGTTTCAAGCTGGGCGCCATTGCCCTGCTGATTTTGTTATTGCTGATCCCGCTGTCGATGATTGGCGGGCTGGTGAGCGAGCGGCAGTATCAACGTGCCGAGGTGCTGCAAGACATCGCGCGCAGCTCCAGCTACCGCCAGCAGCTGACCGGGCCGATTCTGGTAATGCCTTACACCAAGGTGTGGAACCAGTGGAAAACCCACGCCAAGACCGGCGAGCGTTACCTGGAAGAGCAGAAGATCCGTGGCCGGTTGTACTTCCTGCCAGAGCGCTTTGTGCTCAATGGCCAGGTCACTACCGAGGAGCGTGCGCGCGGCATCTATAAAGCGCTGCTGTACCGCAGCGATAACCAGATCAGTGGCGCCTTTAAGCTACCGGCGCGTCTGGGGTTGGGTGATGAGCTGGGTTTGTACCAGTTTGACCGGCCGTTCCTCTCGGTCGGTATCAGCGATGTCCGCGGCATCAGCAATGACCTGCAACTGCGCTTCAACGGCATGAGCCTGAGCTTCGCCCCGGGTAGCGCTGAAGAGCGCTTCGGTGCAGGTGTGCATGCGCCGCTGCCGCTGCTGGATACCCAGGGTGGGCAAGTGCTGGAGTTCGCCTTCAACCTCAAACTGCAGGGTACCGAGCAGCTGAGCATCACCCCGGTGGGGCGTGACAGTCGGGTTGAGCTGACCTCCGGCTGGCCGCACCCGAGCTTTGTCGGGGAATACCTGCCGAGCAGCCGTGAGGTTTCGGCTGCCGGATTCAAAGCGCACTGGCAGACCAGTTTCTTCGCCACCAACCTGGAAGAAGCATTGGCTGATTGCGTGCAAGGCGACAGCTGCAATGCGCTGACTGCGCGCAACTTCGGTGTGAGCTTTGTCGACCCGGTGGACCAGTACCTGAAGACCGAACGGGCGATCAAATATGCGCTGCTGTTTATCGGCCTGACCTTCGCCGTGTTCTTCCTCTTTGAAGTGCTCAAACGCATGGCCGTACACCCGGTGCAATACGCCTTGGTGGGCATGTCGCTGGCGCTGTTCTACCTGCTGCTGCTGTCGCTGTCCGAGCACCTGAGTTTTGCCTTGGCCTACGGCATTGCCGCGACCGCCTGTGTGCTGCTGATTGGTTTCTACGTCAGTTACGTGCTGCACAGCGCCCTGCGCGGAGTGGGCTTTGGTGCGTTGCTGGCGCTGCTCTACGGCATGTTGTTCGGCCTGCTTGGGGCTGAGGACTACGCCTTGCTGATGGGCTCGGTGCTGGTGTTCGGTGTGCTCGCCGGGGTGATGGTGCTGACCCGCAAACTCGACTGGTACGGCGTCGGTCGCCTGCCACTGGCCAGCCCTGTCAGCGATCGCTAAGACCTTGCGGCGCAGGTTCCGCTTGCGCCGCTTTTTACCTGCTTGGGAGTTGAACATGATGCGTTTATTGATGCAGTTCTCTGCTTGTTTCGCTCTGGGGTTGGCGGTGGCCTTTATGGTGCTGCTGGGCCTGATGTTCTGCGGTCAGTTTGACCTGATCAAGGGACTGCAGTTGACCGGACAACCCCTGGCGCAATTGAGCCTGGTGCTATTGCCAGAAGCCTTCTGGAAGAGCCTGACTGGCTTGGCAAACGCCCCACAGAACCTTGAAG
The DNA here is from genome assembly GCF_012985775.1 of Pseudomonas sp. WS 5011. Lineage (NCBI taxonomy): Bacteria > Pseudomonadati > Pseudomonadota > Gammaproteobacteria > Pseudomonadales > Pseudomonadaceae > Pseudomonas > Pseudomonas sp. WS 5011. Next base: position 61,572 of record NZ_JAAQXA010000007.1, on the reverse strand, counting down.
TGCAGTCCTTTCTTAGCCTGTGCACTGCGCTGGGCCAGGTGGGGCTGCTGCTGGCGTTTGGCTTCTTTCGTCTGTGGTATGTGCGATGAGCGGGCATATCAGGCTGCGCGAAGAGTCGCGCGCCGGGCATTTGCTGGCACAGCGTATTGCCCGGTTGTTTACCTACGCGGTGTGTCAGTCGCCTAAGCGTATGTCGAGTGCGCCGGCTACGCTTGGCGCTAAGCCGGCGCGGCCTGAGTAACGGCGAGTGGAAGTTGGCCGGGCAGGGCTTAAACGGAGGCTGTTACAAGGACGCAATCGTGATGATGCTCGGTTCACGGGTTAGCGCCGACTTCGGTGCTTTTTTATGCGTGCTTAACGGTTTGTTATTACTGGATAAAAAACAGTACTCAAGGCGTTGTTAAGCAGCTAATACCAATGTCTATCTGTCGGCCCTAGTGGCCTGCTGCTAGCTTGAAGGTGCATGAGAATAACAATAACCGGAGGAGTTTATGACTTCTGATCAAGCTAACGCTGCAGCGTACTGGAAGGCGAATGTTCGGCTGATTACCTGGAGCCTGATTGTCTGGGCCCTGGTGTCTTACGGCTTCGCCATACTTCTTCGACCGATGCTGGCAGGTATTTCTGTCGGCGGTACCGACCTTGGCTTCTGGTTCGCCCAGCAAGGTTCGATCATCACCTTTATCGGGATCATTTTCTTCTACGCCTGGAAAATGAACAAACTCGATAAACAATTCGGTGTCGAGGAATAATCCATGAGCCAGTTTGTAATCAATATGCTGTTTGTGGGCGCGTCCTTCGCGCTCTACTTCGGCATCGCTATTTGGGCACGTGCCGGCTCAACCAAAGAGTTCTATGTCGCCGGCGGTGGTGTTCACCCCGTGACCAACGGTATGGCAACTGCAGCTGACTGGATGTCTGCAGCTTCGTTTATTTCCATGGCGGGCCTGATCGCTGCCGGTGGTTATGCCAACTCAACTTTCCTGATGGGCTGGACCGGTGGCTATGTGCTGCTGGCCATGCTGCTGGCGCCGTACCTGCGCAAATTCGGCAAGTTCACTGTGCCGGATTTCATCGGTGATCGCTTCTATAGCAACGGTGCACGTCTGGCGGCAGTGGTCTGCCTGATCATCATCTGCGTCACCTACGTGATCGGTCAGATGGCTGGTGCTGGCGTGGCGTTCTCGCGCTTCCTAGAAGTGAGCAACTCCACCGGTATCTGGATCGCTGCTGGTGTGGTGTTCTGTTACGCGGTATTCGGCGGGATGAAGGGTATTACCTATACCCAGGTTGCTCAGTACGTTGTACTGATCATCGCCTACACCATTCCTGCGGTATTCATCTCCCTGCAACTGACGGGCAATCCGATTCCGATGTTCGGCATGTTCAGCGAGCACACTGAGTCAGGCGTGCCGCTGCTGCAGAAACTCAATGAAGTCGTAGCGGGTCTGGGCTTTACCGATTACACCGCAGATGTCACCAACAAGCTGAACATGGTGCTGTTCACCATGTCGCTGATGATTGGTACGGCCGGTCTGCCGCACGTAATCATTCGCTTCTTCACCGTGCCGAAAGTCGCTGACGCACGTTGGTCGGCTGGCTGGACCCTGATCTTTATCGCTCTGCTGTACCTCACCGCTCCGGCTGTGGCGTCCATGGCACGTTTGAACCTGATGACCACCATTTATCCGCAGGGTGTCGAAGCGCCAGCACTGGCGTATGAAGAGCGTCCTGAGTGGGTGAAGAACTGGGAAAAAACCGGTTTGATCACCTGGGAAGACAAGAACAGCGATGGTCGTGTTCAGCTGTATAACGATGCAGCTCCAGCCTTCACCCCAACTGCTGAAACCCGCGGCTGGAAAGGCAACGAGCTGACCGTTAACAACGACATTCTGGTACTAGCTAACCCGGAAATCGCCAACCTGCCGGGTTGGGTTATTGGCCTGATTGCAGCGGGTGCCATTGCCGCTGCGTTGTCGACGGCTGCCGGTCTGTTGCTGGCTATTTCCTCAGCCGTGAGTCATGACCTAATCAAGACGCTGATAAATCCGAAGATCAGCGAGAAGGGGGAAATGCGCGCTGCACGGATATCCATGGCTATCGCCATCCTGTTGGCCACCTGGCTGGGGCTCAATCCGCCCGGCTTTGCGGCGCAGGTGGTGGCGCTGGCTTTCGGTATAGCCGCGGCCACGCTGTTCCCAGCGCTGATGATGGGGATCTTCTCCAAGCGGGTAAACGACAAGGGCGCGATTGCCGGCATGCTGGTAGGCCTGGTGTTCACCGTCGTGTACATCTTCCTGTACCTGGGTTGGTTCTTCATCCCTGGCACTGCGACCTTCGCCAACACCCCAGATAACTGGATGTTCGGCATCTCGCCGCTGTCCATTGGTACCGTGGGTGCACTGATCAACTTCGCGGTTGCCTACGCCGTGTCGCTTGCGACCGAAGCGCCGCCGAAGGAGATTCAGGAACTGGTAGAAAGCGTACGTACTCCCAAAGGTGCTGGTGGCGCATTGAGCCACTGAGCATAATCCCCCCGGATCATGTTTGATCAGGGTCTTACCAGCGGGCCTCCTTAGGAGGCCCGTTTTATTTCCAGCTATCCGTGACGCACACCTTCTTGCGCGTCGAGGCACAGCGTTATCAACTGCGCCAGGCAGTTTTTATTATCGGGAGTCAGTACATGTTGTGGACAATACTTGCCATCGTGGTGTCAGGGCTGGGTGCGGCTGGTATTGCCATGCTGCTGCGCAAACTGACGCGCAATCGCTTGCCGAAGTGGATCATCCCGGCGTTTGGCGGTTTGGGCATGCTGAGCTACCAGATTTACTACGAGTACTCCTGGTTCGAGCACCAGCTGCAGCGTCAGCCTGCGGAGTCGGTGCTGGTAGCCAGCGAAAACGGCGAGGTGTTCTGGCGGCCCTGGACGTTTTACTGGCCGATGACCACGGCGTTTACCGTACTCGACAGCAAAAGCGTGCAGCGCCAGGAAACCGAGGGTGGCGTGATCAGCGCCTTTAACCTGTACCGCTTTGAAAAGCAGCATATCGACCATGTCAGCCATCAGGCGCATCTGCTCAATTGCAGCACGGCAGAACTGTTGCCCTTGGACGCAGAGAAAAAGCCGCTGCTGGATCAGTTGAAGGTCGTCGCTAAAGAGGATGCGCTCTACCGGCAGGTCTGCCAGTAGCAGGTCGCAGCATCGTCAATTCTCCTCGCTAATCACCGGTTAGCCCTGGCTTCGTTCAGGGCTACGGGCGCCGTGTTTGGCTGCGCTGCAGCAACGGCCAGCAGCCAAGTACGGCCGGTAAGCCGAGGCCCAGCCAGGCCACGGCATCCCAGCCGCTATCACCCAGTAGTGCACTGATCAGGCCGATGGCGCTAAGCAGGCCGAGCAGCAGCGGCAGGGTGAAGGTCGATTGGCGCCAGTTCATGCTGGGGTCTCCGCGCGCTCACGTTGCGTCGCCGGGGTTCGCCGGCGTACCCACCAGAGGTACAGGCCGCTGCCGAGCACGATGATGGTCAGTACATCGAGCACCGCCCAGAGCACTTTCATCGGCATGCCGCCGTAGTCGCCAAAGTGCAGCGGTTGCGACATCGACAGCGCATCCATGTACCAGGGCCGCTGGCCGACGGCGGTGACGTTCAGGCTGCGCGCATCAATCAGCACCGGCGTCCACAGGTGGGCGGTGAGGTGCGTATTGCCTTTCATAAATACGCTGTAATGGTGCTCGCTGGAAAAACGTGTACCGGGGAAGGCGATAAAGTCCGGCTGCATCTCCGGCGTGGCTTGCGCGGCAATCGTCAGCACCTGACTGACCGGTGCACGCTCGGTTAACGGCGGCGCGTCGCGATAGGGCGCGACCATCGCGGCCAGGGCTTCGGTACGCCAGGCGCTGATTAGCAGATCGGCGCAGGCGCTGATTACCCCGGTCACGCCCACCACCAGCGCCCAGGTCAGGGTGACGATGCCGATCAGGTTGTGCAGGTCGAGCCAGCGCGTGCGGGTGGATTTCTCATGGCGCACTTCGGCGAATTTCAGCCGACGCATAAACGGCGCGTAAAGCACCACGCCGGAGATGATCGCCACCACGAACAGCAGGCCCATAAATGCCAGCAGCAGCTTGCCCGGCAGCCCAGCGAACATGTCCACGTGCAAACGCAGAATGACCATCAGGATGCCGCCGTTGGCCGCTGGCATTTCAACCGCCTCGCCGCTGCGCGCATCGAGCATAAAGGTGTGCGAAGAGTTCGGCTCGGTGCCGGCAGTGGCCGCAGTGATTGCCACCACGCCGTTGGGTTCATCGTCCTCGAAACCGAAATACTGCACCACTTCCCCCGGTCGATGACGCTCGGCCGCTTCGACCAGCTGTTGCAGGCTTAGATGCGGCGTGTCGGCTGGCAACTCGCGTAGCTCGGGCGCTTCGCCGAGCAGGTGCTCCAGCTCGTGGTGAAAGATCAGCGGCAGGCCGGTTAGGGCCAGCATCAGCAGGAACAGGGTGCAGATCAGGCTGGTCCAGGTGTGCACCTGGGACCAGCGGCGGATGGCGGTGGCTTTCATCGGCATATCCAGAAATGCCTACGCCGCCCGGTATGGCGGCGCAGGGTGGCTGCGTGGGGGCTTACCAGGCGTAGTTGAGGCTGGCGGTCACGCGGCGAGGATCACCGGCATAGCAGTAGAAACCGTCGCAGGTGGCCAGGTATTCCTTGTCGAACAGGTTGTTGGCGTTGAGCGCCACGCTGGCGCCGTGCAGGCTGCTATCGAGGTGGCCGAGGTCATAACGCACAGCGGCGTCGTAGACGGTGTAGGCGTTGGAGTGACCATCCGATGTGTCACGCACGAAGCCGATGCTGCCGACAGAAATATTGTCGGTGGAGCCGACGTAGCGCGCGCCGAAGCCAACACCGAAGCCGGCCAGCGGACCAGCTGCCCAGTCATAGTCGGCCCAGATCGCCGCTTGATGCTCGGGGGTCAGCGGCAGCGCGCGGTTCTTGTCGCGCGGATCACCGACTTTGGTCATCTTGCTGTTGGCGTAGGTGTAAGAGGCGGTCAGCGTGAAGTTTTCGGTCACTTTGCCGATCGCTTCCAGCTCGAAACCACGAACTTGCACTTCCTCCAGAGGCTGGCTGGCCCCCAACGTGTTGGTGCTGACGATGTCCTGCCGTTTCAGGTCATACGCCGCAGCGGTGAACAACATGTCGCTGCCCGGCGGCTGATACTTGATCCCCAGTTCATACTGTTTGCCTGTGCTCGGCTGGAATGCTTTGCCTTCACTACCACCCGCTTCTGCCTGGAATGATTCGGCGTAAGACATGTAAGGGGTGAAGCCGGAATCGAACACGTAGCTTAGCGCTGCGTTACCGCTGAACTGGCTGTCGCGACGGCTGTCTTGGGCATCGTTGGCGTTGTAGAACACCGAGTCGGTATCCAGTTTGTCCCAGCGGCCGCCCAGGGTCAGACGCCAGGCGTCGAGTGCCATCTGATCCTGCAGATAGAGGCCGGTGCTTGTGCGCTTCTGGTTGTAGTTCTGGAAAGCCGTGTAGGCGACACCGCTGAAGTCCTGGCCGTAAATCGGGCGAATGATGTTGCTGCTGGGAGCAGTACCGTACAGCCAGCGGTAATCGGTGTTGACGCGCAGATAATCCACGCCGAGCAATAGCGTGTGCCCGATTGCGCCCGTGTTGAAATCGGCCTGGAGGTTGTTGTCCACAGCGAAGTGGCTGATGTTTTCGTCGTACACGTTAGCGCCGCGCGCAACGGTGCCGTTATCGGCAACCGCGGTCGCCCAGCCCCCAGCGGTGATGATCTGGTTATCCAGTTCGAGTTTGCTATAGCGCAGGTTCTGATTGAACTGCCAGATGTCGTTGATGCGGTGCTCGAAGGCGTAGCCCAGTGCGTAGAACGTCTTGTCGTAGAACTCCCAGTCAGGGTCGCCAAGGTTCTTGTTGTAGTCGATCTTGCCGGCTGGGGTGCTCAGCTTGGTGCCTTGCAGTGGCAGGAACTGGCTGGTGCCGCCGGTATCGTCTCGGTTGAACTGGCCGAGGAAGGTCAGTTTGCTGTCGTCGGCAATGTTCCACGTCAGGCTGGGCGCGAGGTTGAAACGCTGGTCGTCCATATGCTCGATAACGGTGCCACTGTCACGGCCGGTACCGCTGAGACGGTAGAGGAAGCGACCTTCATCGTCGATCTTGCCGGTGCTATCGAAGCTGATCTGCTTGTGATTGTAGTTACCGGCTTGCACCTGCACTTCATGGCTGCTTTCGGCCTGCGGGCGTCGGCTGACGGCATCCACCAGGCCGCCGGGCGGGGTCTGGCCATACACGGCCGAGGCAGGGCCGCGCAGTACGGCGACGCGTTCCAGGTTCCAGGTTTCCAGCTTGGCCATGGTGTAGCTGCCTTTGGGCAGCGGCAAGCCGTCGAGCATCTGGATCGGCTCGAAACCGCGGATCTTCATCCAGTCGGCGCGGCTGTCGCTGCCGTAACTGCTGGCAATGACACCGGGCATATAGCGCACGGCGTCATCGAGGTTCTGCACTTTGCGATCCTGCATCTGCTCGCGGGTGGCCACCGAGATCGAGCGCGGTGCTTCCAGCAGCGGTGTGTCGGTCTTGCTGCCGGTTGCAGTGCGATTGGCCAGGTAGCCGGGCGCAGGGCCCCAGGCGCTTTCCACGTTCTGCGCGGCGGTCACCGTCACATCCGGCAACGCCACCGCTGCTTGCGGCACTGGTGCCAAGTTGTAGCTGCCGGCGTTGTTCTGCTGCAATTGCAAACCACTGCCTTGCAGCGCCTGGTGCAGGGCTTCGAGGGCGTCGTAGTCACCTGCCACCGGGGCTGATTGTTTGCCTGCGGTCAGCGCGGGGTCGATGCTCAGGACGATACCGGCCTGGCTGGCTATCTGTGTCAGGGTGCTGGCCAACGGTGCGGCCGGCAGTTGGTAGCTATCCGCCAGGGCGGGAGCGCAGACGCTGGCAAGACTGATGGCAGCGGCCAGCAGGCCGGGGCGAAACAGGGGCATGGCGCGGGTCATTACGAAACTCTCCTAAGCGGGAATGTATCTCAATGACCTGTTGCCGAAGCAGAATGAAAAAGTGACAGGGCTCGTTAAAAATAATTTGCCAACTTCCTGGCGTATCACCTGGCGGCACAGCGCGACACCTACTGCGCAGCGGGTACGACCCGGGTCCACCAGTTGCCAAGGCGCTCAATACGCACGGGCAAACTCGGCGGCAGGGCAACCAAGGCCTTGTCGCTGTCGTGCAAGGGGAAGCTGCCGCTGATGCGCAGGTCGGCCAGGCTCGGGTCGAGGCCCAGGTAGCCGTTGCGATATTCGCCGAGGGCGTTGAGCAGGTCTTCAAGGCGCAGGTTGTCCGCCACCAGCATGCCTTGGCTCCAGGCCGCTGCGCTGAGTGGCGCAGGCAGCACGCTGCCAAGGCGTTGGCGCTGCATCAGCACTTGTTCGCCGCTGTGGATAATCCGTTCGCTGCTGCCTTCGACCGGGTGCGCGGCGACGGCCGACTGCAGCACGGTGAGGCGCGTGCTGGTGCCTTCGCGGCGGACCAGAAAGCGCGTGCCGAGAGCGCGCAGGCTGCCGTGTTCAGTGAGCACCACAAAGGGTCGCGAATCACCGTGAGCGGTTTGCACCAGGATCTCACCGCTGTGCAGGCGCACTGCGCGCTGGCTGTCGCTGAATTCGATGTCCACGGCGCTGGCGCTGTTTAGGCGCACCAGGCTGTGGTCGCTGAGCAGCAGTTCGCGCTGTTCGCCACGGCCGGTGTGTTCATCGGCCAGGTAATCGCCGAGCGGGCGTTGCTGCGCCAACAGGCCGAGCACCAGCGCGCTGCTCAGCAGTAGGCCGAGCGCGGTGCCGCCTATACGCCGTAGACCTTTGCTGCGCGCACTGTGCAGCAAGGCTTGCCGCGCCGGCGCGGCGGCGGCCGAAGCCAGGCGGATATCCATGCCATTGAGTTGTTGCCAGACCCGCGCATGGTCGGGGTGCGCCGCCAGCCATGCGGCGAACGCATGCTGTTGTTCAGCGCTGACCGTGCCGGAGTCCAGGCACAGCTGCCATTCGATGGCGGCACCCAGCACCTGCGCCGATACCGCGCTCATTGTGGCTCTCCGTACAGGGCGATGTAGCACTGGCGCAGACCCTGGGCCAGGTACTGGCGCACGCGGGAGACGGAAACGCCGAGGCGCTCGGCGATTTCCGCGTGGCCCATGCCGTCCAGGCGGTTATGCAGAAAGGCCGCGCGGGCGTTGCTCGACAGCTCACCAAGCAAGCGATCTATTTCGCGCAGCGCGTCCAGGGCCAGCGCCTGTTCTTCGGCGCTGGGTTGCACGTCCTGAGGTTGCTGGCCGAGTTCTTCGAGGTAGGTACGTTCCAACGCGCTGCGGCGGAAGTGATCGATCAGCAGGCCTTTAGCGATGGTGGTCAGCAGCGCGCGCGGCTCGCGGGCCTGATCCAGATCACTGCGGCCGAGCAGGCGGACAAAGGTGTCCTGGCTGAGGTCTTCGGCGCGTTCCGGGCTGTACAGGCTTTTGCGCAGCCAGCCGAGCAGCCAGTCACGGTGATCGCGATAGAACAGGCCGACAACTTGCTGGTGGGTGGAATCGCCGGCCGACACGCGGACCTCGCAATGGGAGATAGGAAACAAATCAAGAATTATTCGCATATGATGACAGCGCCGCCCCCTGCGCTGCAATCAGCCGATGCGCTGCCGCGATGGGTGGTTGCGCTATGCCATGGCACCGCAGTGACATAGATACAGATCAATAGCCGCTGGCCGCTGCCGCGCTAGAGTGACCGGCCCTGTTGGCTGAGCGCTTTACCCATGGCACCGACTCCGCGTTACCCCGAGCTGCTCTCACCAGCCGGCACCCTGAAAAATATGCGTTACGCCTTCGCCTATGGCGCGGATGCGGTGTACGCCGGGCAGCCGCGTTACAGCCTGCGGGTGCGCAATAATGAGTTCGACCACGCCAATCTGGAGGCGGGTATCCGCGAGGCGCATGCGCAGGGGAAGCAGTTCTATGTGGTGGTCAACATCGCGCCGCATAACGCCAAGCTGAAGACCTTTCTGCGTGACCTGCTGCCGGTGGTGCTGATGGGGCCGGATGCGCTGATCATGTCCGACCCCGGGTTGATCATGCTGGTGCGCGAACATTTTCCGCAGATGCCGATTCACCTGTCGGTGCAGGCCAATGCGGTGAACTGGGCCAGCGTGAGGTTCTGGCAACAGCAGGGCTTGAGCCGGGTGATTCTGTCGCGCGAGCTGTCGCTGGAGGAGATCGCCGAGATCCGCAGTGAAGTGCCGGGCATGGAACTGGAGGTGTTTGTCCACGGTGCGTTGTGCATGGCTTATTCCGGGCGCTGCCTGCTGTCGGGTTATATCAACAAGCGCGATCCCAACCAGGGTAGCTGCACCAATGCCTGTCGCTGGCAGTACCAGGCCACTCCGGCCGGCGAGAACGAACTGGGCGAGGTGGTGCAGATTGTCGAACCGACCTTAGGCGTGGGTGCGCCCACAGAGCAGCTGTTTCTGCTGGAGGATGCCAGTCGGCCTGGCGAGCAGATGGCCGCCTATGAGGACGAGCACGGCACCTACATCATGAACTCCAAGGACCTGCGCGCGGTGCAGCATGTCGAGCGTCTGGTGCAGATGGGCGTGCATTCGCTGAAGATCGAGGGCCGTACCAAATCCCACTATTACGTGGCGCGCACTGCTCAGGTGTACCGCAAGGCCATTGATGATGCGGTGGCCGGCAGGCCCTTCGACAAATCCCTGATGAATACCCTGGAGTCCCTGGCCCATCGCGGCTACACCGAGGGTTTTCTGCGCCGCCATGTGCACGATGAATATCAGAACTATGAGCGCGGCAGCTCGGTGTCCGAACAGCAGCAGTTTGTCGGTGAACTGACCGGCGAGCGGCGTGGTGAACTGGCTGAGGTGCGGGTAAAGAACCGCTTTGCCGTCGGTGATGGCCTGGAGCTTATGACGCCCCAGGGTAATCTGCGCTTTACCCTCGAGCAGCTGGAAAACAGCAAGGGCCATGCTGTGGCAGTCGCGCCGGGCGACGGACATGTGCTCTACCTGCCGGTGCCACCTGAGGTGCAGCTGGAATATGGCCTGCTGATGCGCGATCTGTAGGCGCTGCTCTTACATCGAATGCGCGCGTTGGCGACGACGGCTGTTGAGTTGCTGCAGCAGTGCCGGCAGGTTGTCGAGCTGCTGCTGGCGCGCCTTGCTGAACAAAATCAGCGCCAGCTCTGCAGTCACCAGTGCGTCGGCGCTGGCGTGGTGACGTTGTTGCACCTGCAGGCCGAAATGCTGCGTCCAGTCGTCTAGGCCTGCGTGCGGCAGTTTTGCCTTGGGGCAGACCAGCGGGGCGATTTCGGCGACATCGAAGAAGGCATGCTGCAAGCGGTAGCCCAGGCTCTGCTTGAGCGCGCGGGCCAGCATGCGCTGGTCGAACTCGGCATGAAAGGCCAGCAACGGACTGTCGCCGACAAACTCCATAAAGCTCAGCAGGGCTTCGGCGGGCTCCTCGCCATTGGCGATTTCGCTGGGCGCAATGCCATGGATCAGCGTGCTGGCGCTGGCCTGGTGGCCTTCGCGGAGCAAGGTGCATTCGAATTGCTGACCAAGGTCGATGGCGCCCTGGTCGATTACCACCGCACCAATAGACAGGACTTGATCACGGCGCATATTCAGTCCGCTGGTTTCCAGGTCCAGCACCACTAGGCGCTGCTCGTTCAGCGGACCATCGTTGAGGTAGCAAGTCTCGGCCAGTGCCTGTCGGCGCGTGAGTTGTGCTTGCGTCAGGGCCGGTCGTTGCCCGGTAAACCAGGTGAACTTGCTCATAACTGATACCTCTGCGCCAGGCTGCTCTGCAGGCGCTGTGCCTGGCGGAACGATTCACGCAGGATGCGCCGGTCGAGGTGGTTGAGGTGATCGGGATCGACGCGGTTGGAATAGGCTTGGCCATTGCGTGCCTGCAGCTGGTGCTGCTGCATCCGTGCCTGCTGAATGTAGTGGTAGGCCTCTTCATAGGCTGCGCCATCCTGGGCTTCGATCACCCCCTGCTGAATCAGCGCGCGCAGGCGCTCCAGGGTGTTACAGGTGTTCACGCCATGGGCCAGGGCCAGCAGGCGGGCGCCATCAACAAAGGGCGTCAGGCCCTGCACTTTAAGGTCCAGGGTGTCCTTCTCAGCACCGCTGCGAGCGACCACAAAGTCACGGAACATGCCCACCGGCGGTCGCTGGCGTAGGGCGTTTTCCGCCAGCATGCGCTGAAACAGGCTATTGCCGGCCACCTGCTGCAGCAGGCCTTCGCGCAGGTGATCGCAACCCTCGGTTGTGCCCCACACGGCACGCAGGTCGAAATAGATGCTTGAGGCCAGCAGGTTCTCCGGCGTGGCTTCCTGAACAAAACTGCTGAAGCGCCGTGACCACTCTTGGCGTGACAGGCACAGCTCGGGGTTGCCGGCCATGATGTTGCCCTTGCACAGGGTAAAGCCGCATTGCGCCAGGCGCTGATTGATCTCCTGGGCCAGCGGCAGTAGGCGGCCGCGTATGGCCGCAGCTTCGGCTGCATCGGCGGCTTCGAAGAGGATGCCGTTGTCCTGATCGGTGTGCAGCGTCTGCTCGCTGCGGCCTTCGCTGCCGAATACCAGCCAGGTGAACGGTACGCCAGGGTCGCCTAGGTCTTCCAACGTCAGCTCGATCACCCGGCAGACAGTATGGTCGTTGAGCAGGGTGATCAGCTGGGTGATCTGCGTCGAGCTGGCGCCGTGGGCGAGCATGCTGTCGACCAGTTGGCGCACATCGCTGCGTAGCGCTGCCAGGGTTTCCACCCGTCCGGCGTGGCGAATGGTGCGCGCCAGGTGCACCAGATCGACCCGCTGCAGGCTGAACAGATCCCGCTCTGAAATCACCCCGCACAGCTGGCCATGCTCAACCAGGCAGACGTGGGCGATATGCCGCTCTGTCATGGCCATCGCCGCATCGAAGGCGCTGGCATCTGGTGGCAGATCAAAGGGTGATTGCGTCATCAGGCAGTCGATGGGCTGCGCCAGATCGACACCGTCAGCCACCACGCGACGCAGGTCGCGCAGGGTAAAAATGCCCAGTGGTTTCAATTTGGGATCAACGATCACAATGCTGCCGACCTGTTGTTCGTGCATCAGCTTGACCGCATCACGCAGCGGCATGTCCGGGCTGCAGCTGATCGGGGTGCGCATGGCCAGCTGGCCGAGGCGGGTATCGAGCGAATACTGCGCGCCAAGGGTTTCCACCGCGCGCATCTGCACCTGCTGGTTGACCTGATCGAGCAGGCTGCTGACACCGCGCAAGGCAAAGTCGCGCAACGGGCTGGACAATGAGAACAGCTTGATAAACGCCGGCTTGTTCAGCAGCAGGCAGAAGGTGTCTTCGGCGGCCAGGTGTTCGGTGCGGGTGGCGCGCTCGCCGATCAGCGCAGCCAGCGGGAAGCATTCACCGCTGGTGATTTCGAAGGTGGTTTCCGTGCCGCGCCGTGCGGAATGCGGGCGTTCGCCATGCACGCGGCCCTGTTTGACAATATAAAAGTGCTCAACCGGGCCGTCGGTCGGCTTGATGATGGTTTCACCTTCGCCATAGAAACGCAGCTGACAGTTCTCCACCAGATACGCCAGGTGGGCGGCATCCATCTGATTGAACGGCGGAAATTTCTGCAGAAAGACCATGGTGCCATGGATGTTCTGCATCACCGCCGTTTTGCCGGCTTGGGCGATTGCATCTGCGCTGCTCATGGGCGGCCTCACGGTTTTCTCTATAAGCATGATCGACTGGCGCTGTGGGGTAGGCCATTGGACGTAAGTCTAGGCGTTGGGCGTCCTGTGCAAGAGGCATAAAAAAGCCCTTGGATTTTTCAATCCAAGGGCTCTGATGACGATGCTGCAATGATTAAGGCAGGGTAAAGAGAACCTTCACACTGTCATTCACTGCGGCGGCATCTACATAGCCAATCGCATCGGCTTCAGCGGCCACCTTGGCGATGACATCAGCGTCGCCGCCAACGCTTGGTAGCGGTTGACCCTTACCAGTGAACACGAGTCCAGACCAGTACGATTTGAGCTGTGATTCACTCTTGTTGGTCACTGCACTGTAGAACTTGTCCTTGGTTGCAGACCAATCCTTGTGGTCAACGCCTTTCATGGACTTGTCTTTGCCCAGAAAGATGTTGCTGACGTCTGCCTGGCTCGGCGCCTTGGCCGCGCCCGGATTAACGATTACTGCGACTTCGGCCTGAGCCAGCGCGCTAACGCTGAGGCACACGGCGACGCAGAGCGTTTGAATGGAATGCTTCATCAATGCTCTCCTCAGAATACGAAGTCGACGCCGACGCTGATGATGTCACCGTCAAAGTTGCGGGCTGGGCTGCCTGCTACCCCTGCGGGAACATTCAGACTTGGGATGCCGTTTTGATTAATGTTGTTTTCAAACGCTTCTTGAGGTGTACGGACAAATACACCGTCGTAACCGCCTGAAGTATCCACGCGTTTGAATTCGCTTTTCAAAACTACGTTAGGCAGTAGGTTGTAGTTCAGACCCAGAGTCCAAGAGTTTTGCCGCCCAGCATCGTCATCCAGTTGTGCGTAGGTAACATGAGTCAGGAATTCGCCAAAGCGGCGCCCCCCCATTAGGTAGAAGGCGTCGACACTGCCAGAACCGTCTGCCTCAATAACGCGTGAGGTCCATTCGTTACTGGTTAGCCAGGTACCGTTGTCGTATTGGTAACCTAGAGACGTGAATTTTCCTTTCTGTTTGTCCAAGCTTTGAAACGATACGGCTCTAGGTGCTCCACCCAGTAATACGGTGTCTTCAATTTCAGTTGAGATATCGGCTTCTACATAACCCACGCGCAGCGTGCCTAAGTCATTGGTGGCCAGGCTGATGTTGGCGCCAAAGACCTTTTCGTAGTCGATGTCATGCATGCCATCAAAGGCGAAGATGTCGCGATTCTTCGCCTGACCACCGGCGACCTGGAAGGCCATTGAACCGAAGGAAAGTGGCAGATTGTAAACCGCGTCCAGACCCTCGTAATTGGACAGTTGAACCTGGCTGTAAACTTCATCAGGCAGGCGCAGCCATGGGTAGCTGAAGCCCACATCGATACTTTCCGAATACATGTATACCGGGGTGCGTAGTCTACCGACACGCAGCATCAGGTTGTCATTGGCTTGCCAGGAGAAGTACGCCCACTCGACATTGGCTTTCCACTCATCCTGTGCCGGCTTGGCGGTTAGTTGCAGCGTTGCGCCAATGCTGTCAGTGATGCCGTAATTGACTTGCGCACCAAACTTGGACAGCTGATCGCCGCGCCAGGAATCGTTGGTCTGGCCGGTGATGCCATAGCTACGGCCATCATCTTCGCCACCGAGGTGGGTGATGCCGACCGTACCAAAGGTATTGAAGCGGTGTTCGCCTTGCTCCAGCGCGAAAGCTGGAGCAGCGGCCAGGCAGATGGCCAAGGGAAGCAGACGAGCTTTAAACATGCAGTGATGCTCCTGTGTTCAGGTTAAACGCGGAATTGGGCAGTCGCCGCGCGCAGATGATCCCCTGTGCTGACCAACTGTTCGCCGAGACGAGCCGTTGCTTCTGCACCTTGAGCGGTTGCTTGTGCGTCCTGCTGCAACACTTGTGTATCTTGCTGGATGGAACTGGAAAGGCCGATTTGTTCCTGGGTGAACTGCGCGATACCAGCATTAAGCTGATTGATATGGCCGACGGCGCCGGCAATCGCTTCGAGTATCTGGGTGGCTTGCACGGAGCGCTCGATGCTCGCCTGAGCTTTTTCGCCATTGGCGGTCATCACGCTGAGTACACCATTAGCGCTGTTCTGCAGACGCAGGATGATGTTCTGGATTTCGGCGGTGGAGGCGGCGGTTTTCGAGGCCAGGTTGCGCACTTCATCGGCCACTACGGCAAACCCCCGGCCCTGCTCGCCTGCCCGCGCGGCCTCGATGGCGGCGTTGAGTGCCAGCAGGTTGGTTTGCTCGGCAATGCTGCGAATTACGGTCAGCACTGAGCCCACCTGCTGGGTTTCCTCTTCCAGCTGCTGCATGGCACTGACGGCACTCATTACGCTGCTGCCTAGGTCGCTGATGCTGCTCGACAGACTGCCGATGTTCTTGCGCGCCTGATCGGCCTGCTGCGAGGCCGCCCCGGCTTCTTCGGAGGCCTGTTGTGAGCGGTGGGCAACCTCCTGAATGCTGTTGGTCATGGTCAGGATGTCACGGCTGATCGAGTCGGTATGGCCTTGCTGCGAACGTGAGTTTTCCTTGGAGTCCTGAGTCAGCCGGTACAGTTCCTGGGACATGCCGGCCAGCGGGCTGGCGGCTTCGATGATTTGGCGGATGGTGCCTTGCAGCTTGTCGATAAAGCTGTTGAACAGCTGAATCATTTCACCGATTTCATCATTGGAGTCGACATTCACTCGGCGAGTCAGGTCGCCATCACCCCGGGCGATTGCCTGCAGTGAGGTAATCACGCCACGCACGTTGGCCATGGTGCCGCGAATTACCAGCACTGACGCAATGCTGATTAGCAGTACCAGAATGGCTGACAGAGCAAAGCCTACGCGGGTGGTGGTGGCGTTGTCCGTGCGGGTTTGCGCCAGGGTTTCCTGAAAGTCTTCATATGCATGGGTACGGAACGCATTGCCGAGTTTTTGCGCTTCACCCAAGTCACTGGCCATGCGGCCGAGGTTGGGCGCCAGGTCTTCAAAGCTGGCGCTGCCTTTAATCAGCTGCTCTGAGGCGGGCAGGGCGTTGTCCGCGTAACGCTGTATGGCGCTCCGCCAGGCGTCCAGTTCCTGACGGCGGTCCGCTTGGGTGACCAGGGTCTGCAGTTCCTGCTGCATGTCCGCAATGTCAGTCAGGACTTTGCGCGCTTCATCGAGGGTTTCCAGCTCTCCGGCGGCGACTGCGCTATTAAGCAGGCCCGGTAAACGTGAGTACTGGAAGATCACCGCATCGGCCTTCTCAAGGGTCGGGAAACTATTGGTTTCCAGGGTGACCAGGCGCACATCGTTGTTTGCCAGTTGTAGCGAGGTGTAGCCCACGAACAGCAGCAGACCCAGCAAGGCAATGGCGGGCAGCAGTAAGAACTTCAGTGTCAGCGAGAGATTTTTCAACATGGCAGATGTACCCAAAGAGGGGCGCGGAGTATACCGAGTTCATATAGTGGCGTAATGCCGCTTTTCGGTCATTTTTTAGTCATATTCCGTTATGGCTATATTATGGTTTCGGCTGGCATGCCTATTCCTATAGCCAATAAAGTGAGTATCTGCTTGAAATTGTCGAACAAAAGCGAGGCCGCCAGCCTGATGCAAGTCACTGTGCCTGTGCTTTGCTGGCAGCCAATAATAAAAAACCGCCCCGAAGGGCGGTTTTTTATGTGGCTTCAGCTGCGGGTTAAAGGCCGTTGGCGGCCTTGAACTCGCGGCGGCGGCGGTGCAGCACCGGCTCGGTGTAGCCATTCGGCTGCTTGGTGCCTTCGACCACCAGTTCCAGGGCAGCCTGGAAGGCGATGTTGCTGTCGAAGTTCGGCGCCAGCGGACGGTACAGCGGGTCAGCAGCGTTCTGACGATCGACCACCGGGGCCATGCGCTTGAGGCTGGCCACCACCTGCTCTTCAGTGACGATGCCGTGGCGCAGCCAGTTGGCCAGCAGCTGGCTGGAGATGCGCAGGGTGGCGCGGTCTTCCATCAGGCCGACGTCATTGATGTCCGGCACCTTGGAGCAGCCGACGCCCTGGTCGATCCAGCGCACCACGTAACCGAGGATGCCCTGGGAGTTGTTGTCCAGCTCGTTCTGGATCTCTTCCGGGGTCCAGTTGGTGTTCGGCGCCAGCGGGATGCTCAGGATGTCGTCCAGCGAAGCGCGCTCACGCTTGGCCAGCTCGGCCTGACGGGCGAACACATCGACCTTGTGGTAGTGCAGGGCGTGCAGCGCGGCGGCGGTCGGCGACGGTACCCAGGCGGTGTTGGCACCGGCCAGCGGGTGGGCGATCTTCTGCTCGAGCATGCCGGCCATCAGGTCGGGCATGGCCCACATGCCTTTACCGATCTGGGCGCGACCTTGCAGGCCGGTGGCCAGGCCGATATCGACGTTCCAGTTCTCGTAGGCGCTGATCCACTTCTCGGCTTTCATGGCCGCTTTACGCACGACGGGGCCGGCTTCCATGGAAGTGTGGATTTCGTCACCGGTACGGTCGAGGAAGCCGGTGTTGATGAACACCACGCGCTCGCTGGCGGCCTTGATGCAGGCTTTCAGGTTGACGGTGGTGCGGCGCTCTTCGTCCATGATGCCGACTTTCAGGGTGTTGCGCGCCAGGCCGAGCACGTCTTCGACGCGGCTGAAGATTTCGCTGGTGAAGGCGACTTCTTCCGGGCCGTGCATCTTCGGCTTAACGATGTACACGCTGCCGGTGCGAGTGTTCTTGCGGCTGGTGTTGCCATTCAGGTTGTGGATGGCGATCAGGCTGGTGAACAGGCCGTCCTGGATACCTTCCGGAATCTCGTTGCCCTGGGCATCGAGGATCGCCGGGTTGGTCATCAGGTGGCCGACGTTGCGGATGAACAGCAGGCTGCGGCCGTGCAGGGTCAGTTCGCCACCGTCGGTCTTGGTGTAGACGCGATCCGGGTTCATGGTGCGGGTGAAGGTCTGGCCGCCTTTGACCACTTCTTCCGCCAGATCGCCCTTCATCAGGCCGAGCCAGTTTTTGTAGATCACCACTTTGTCGTCGGCATCGACGGCCGCTACAGAGTCTTCGCAGTCCATGATGGTGGTCAGCGCAGCTTCCATCAGCACATCTTTAACGCCAGCGGCGTCGGTCTGGCCGACCGGGGTGCTGGCGTCGATCTGAATTTCGAAATGCAGGCCGTTGTGCTTGAGCAGGACGGCGACAGGCGCATCGGCAGCGCCCTGGAAACCAACCAGTTGCGCGTCGTCACGCAGGCCGCTGTTGCTGCCGCCTTTAAGGCTGACAACCAGCTTGCCGGCTTCGATGCGGTAACCGGTGGAGTCGACATGGGAGCCAGCAGTCAGTGGCGCGGCTTCGTCGAGGAAGGCGCGGGCGAAGGCAATCACCTTGTCGCCGCGAACCTTGTTGTAGCCACGGCCTTTCTCGGCGCCGCCTTCTTCGCTGATCACATCGGTGCCATAAAGCGCGTCGTACAGCGAACCCCAGCGGGCGTTGGAGGCGTTCAGGGCGAAGCGCGCATTCATCACCGGCACGACCAGCTGCGGGCCGGCCAGACGGGCGATTTCATCGTCGACGTTCTGCGTCGTGGCCTGGAAGTCAGCCGGCTCTGGCAGCAGGTAACCGATTTCCTCAAGGAAGGCTTTGTAGGCAGCGGCGTCATGGGCCTGGCCTGCGCGGGCCTGGTGCCAGCCGTCGATCTGCGCCTGAATCGCATCGCGTTTGGCGAGCAGCGCACGGTTTTTCGGGGCCAGGTCATTGATGACCGCTTCGGCACCCGCCCAGAACTTGTCGGCAGCGATGCCGGTACCGGGGATGGCTTCGTTATTCACGAAGTCGAACAGCACTTTGGCAACCTGCAGGCTGCCTACTTGAACGCGTTCAGTCATCACTTGCCTCACTCTGCTCAGCTCTACTCAATAGCCGCGTCGGACATGGGAAATACGTCATGTAGTCCGAGGCGCGGCATACTACATCAAGATCCGGGGAAAATCAGTGGGTGCGCGTCGCTCTGCGACCAAGAAGTGCTTTGCAGTCACTTTGTGTGGCGTGTTGTCGCGGTTAACTTTTAATATTGTTTCATAAAAGATAAAAAACAGTACACAGTTTATTGCGCGTGTTTCTCGATCTACTGCTACAGGCGTGCCTGCCTATACTGCTGCTCCACCGTTCTGGAGAGTGATCACCATGCATATACAGGCAGCCACTGCCGCAGATCTGGACGAACTGGCCGAGCTGTTTGGCGCGTATCTGCGCTTTTATGAGGTGGCCAAACCTCAGTCGCAGGTGCGGGATTTTCTCGCCGCGCGCCTGCGCAACAACGATTCGGTCATTCTGCTGGCCCGTGATGCACACGGTGCGGCGCAAGGCTTCGTCCAGCTCTATGCCTTTTTCTCTTCGCTGGCGCTGCAGCCAGCCTGGCTACTGAGTGACCTGTACGTCAGCGAGCAGGTGCGCCGTCAGGGTGTTGGCGAAGCGCTGATGAACGCCGCTCGCGCCCATGCCGAGGCCACAGGCGCATGCGGTTTGCAGTTGGAGACGGCAAAGAGCAATCTGCCAGGACAAGCCCTCTACGAACGCCTGGGTTATGTGCGTGATGAGGTGTTTTTTACCTATTGGCTGGCGCTCAAATAAGCCTCGTATAAGGAGTTGTTCATGGACCATCTGGTATTGACGGTTATTGCCCAGGATCAGCCGGGGCTGGTCGAGCGCATCGCTCAGTGCATCAGCGAGCACGGTGGTAACTGGCTGGAAAGCCGCATGTCGCGTATGGCCGGGCAGTTCGCCGGGATCCTGCGGGTCGATGTGCCGCTGGACGCGCATTCCGGCCTGGTCACGGCACTGGAGGAATTGCAGGCCCATGGCATCCGCGTGCAGATCGCCGCAGGCGGCACCGAGCCGGTAACGGTTTGGCAGGCTATTCGCCTGGAGCTGGTGGGCAATGATCGCCCGGGTATCGTGCGCGATATCACCCGCCTGCTCAGCAGTCATGGGGTCAACCTGGAAAGTCTGAACACCGAAGTTGTGCCCGCGCCCATGAGCGGCGAGCTGCTCTTCCAGGCCCAGGCTGTGCTGGGCGTGCCGCAGAGCTTGAGCCTGGAGCAATTGCAGGCGCATCTGGAAACCCTGGCGGATGATCTGATGGTGGAGTTAAAGCTGCAGGTTGAGGAGTAACGTCGAGGTTTATCCACGATCCATGTGGATAACTCTGTGCGTAGCATGAGGAGCCCCGGAGCACTGCCTAGTGCCCCGGGGCTTTTTACTAAGTGCTTATTTTTTAAGCACTTAGCTGCTGGTTGTGCACAAAGGCCGGGGATGCTTCTGTGGATAAGCCGGGGGCAACTGGCTGCAGACCAGCGGCCTCGGGCGTTACAGGGTGCTGGTTGTTTTTTTGTCAGTCTGGCGTTTGCGCAGGCTCAGCCAGGCATCCACGCTGTAGATCGCCAGCCCCGTCCAGATGCAGATAAACGCCAGCAGCTTGCTCGGGTCGAAATGTTCCCCGAACAGGAAGATCGCCTGCAGCAGCACCAGGGTTGGCGCCAGGTACTGCAGAAAGCCCAAGGTGGTGTAGGGCAGATGGCGGGCGGCGGCGTTGAAACACACCAGCGGCACCAAGGTAATAGGCCCGGCGGCGATCAGCCACAGCGCTTCCGGGGTGCTCCAGAAATCGGCCTGGGTGCTCATCGCCGCAGGGTGCATAAGCAGCCAACCGAGCGCCAGTGGCAGCAGCAGCCAGGTTTCCACCACCAGGCCGGGCAGGGCAGCCACCGGCGCCTGCTTGCGAATCAGCCCGTAGAAACCGAAGGTCAGCGCCAGCACCAGGGATACCCAGGGAATGCTGCCGACTTGCCACAACTGTTGCAGCACACCCAGCGCGGCCAGGGCCACGGCCAGCCACTGCAGGCGACGCAGACGCTCGCCGAGAATCAGCATGCCCAGCAGCACGTTGACCAGCGGGTTGATGTAGTAGCCCAGGCTGGCTTCGAGCATGCGCTCGTTATTTACCGCCCACACATACACCAGCCAGTTGCTGGCGATCAGCACACCGCTCAAGGCCAGTACGGCAAAGCGTTTGGGATTATTGAGCAGCTCGCGTAGCCAGCCGGGGTGCTTCCACACCAGTAGCAACAGCGCGCCGAACAGCGCGGACCAGAGTGCGCGATGGACGATGATTTCCAGCGCAGGCACGCTCTGGATAGCTTTGAAATAGAGCGGGAACAGGCCCCAGATGATGTAGGCGGTCAGGCCGAGAATATACCCGCGGCGCGGGTTGGCGGTGGCCATGCAGGGTCCTTGCTTAGGCTGCTAACGAGAGGCTTGCGATTCTAGTCGGCGCGGCGCGGGCTTGTCTGGATGGGCAGGATTTTCTTCGGCGCCCTAGGCCACTTGGCTGTAACAAAGACGTTACGGCGACAGGGCTAACTGTAGTGGTCAGCCCGGTAACTCGGGTTGCGTCCGGGCTAGGCGTCAAAACAGCTTTAGCGGCTCTTCATCTAGCGCCGACAGCTGCTCACGCAGGATCAGGATCTGCTCACCCCAGTAACGCTCGCTGCCAAACCAGGGGAAGCTCATGGGGAAGGCCGGGTCGTCCCAGCGCCGTGCCAGCCAGGCGCTGTAATGCATCAGGCGCAGGGTGCGCAGGCCTTCGATCAGCGGCAGCTCGCGCGGGTTGAAATCGTGAAACTCCTGATAGCCGTCCATCAACTCCGACAGTTGGCCGAGGCGTTCGTGGCGGTCGCCAGCCAACATCATCCACAAATCCTGCACTGCGGGGCCCATACGGCAGTCGTCGAGGTCGACCATATGGAAGGTCTCGTCGCGGCACAGCAGATTGCCCGGGTGGCAGTCGCCATGCAGACGAATCGCCTGCACCGGGTGGGCGGCGAACAGCGTATCCAGACGCTTGAGCAAGTCGCGGGCCACCGACTCGTAGGCCGGCAGCAGGCTGCGTGGAATAAAGTTGCCATCGAGCAGGGTGGCCAGCGATGCATGGCCGAAGTTGCTCACCTGCAAGGCCTCACGGTGGGCAAACGGCTTGAGTGAGCCGACCGCATGCAGGCGTCCAAGCAGTTGGCCGAGACGATACAGTTGGTCGAGGTTGCCAGGTTCCGGCGCCCGGCCGCCACGGCGCGGAAACAGGGCGAAGCGAAAGCCCTGGTAACTGAACAGGGTTTCGCCGTCGCGCACCAGGGGAGCTACAACCGGTACTTCGCATTCGGCCAGCTCGAAGGTAAAGCTGTGCTCTTCGCGAATGGCTTCATCGGTCCAGCGATCCGGACGGTAGAACTTGGCGATCAGCGGTGTCTCGTCCTCGATGCCCACTTGGTAGACGCGATTTTCATAGCTGTTCAGCGCCAGTACGCGGGCGTCGCTGAGGTAGCCGATGCTCTCCACGGCATCCAGCACCAGGTCGGGTGTGAGTGCGGCAAATGGATGGGACATGGGTAACTCCAGCAGGTGGGCCGCAAAGTGTACCGCTTTGAGCCTGTCCAAAGTCTGCTGCGCGTCGGCCCTGCTGCGTTAAAAACAGGCTCGGAATGCTCATTTACACCAGTAAACTCCGCTTCCTCGCCGTTTTGACCAGCCGGAGGCTGTTACTACGTAGCGCCTTGCATGGCTCTAGCTCGCGAGCCTTTGAACAGGCTCTTTCCTGCAACACATTACTCAGTCGCCTGGCTTCGGTGTGCGCGCCAAGCAGTACACATCAACCCGAGCCGCGCCGGCCTTCTTTAATAGGCGCGCCAGGCTTTCGGCGGTGGCGCCGGTGGTCAGTACATCATCGACCAGCGCCACATGCAGGCCGCTGACTGCACTGTTCGGCGCCAAGGCGAAGGCTTTACGCAGGTTGCGTTTACGGGTGGCCGCATCCAGCTGCTGTTGCGCCGGTGTGTCGATCACCCTCTGCAGCCAGTGTGCCTGTTGCGGCAGTTGTAGGCTGGCGCTCAGCCATTCAGCGAGCAGGCCGGCCTGGTTGAAGCCCCGTTGGCGTTGGCGTTTATTGGCCAGGGGCACAGGCAGCAGCAGGTCAGGCTTAGGCAGTCCTTCATCGAAGGCATGTTGCAGGTGATGTGACAAAAGCTCACCGAGCAGACGTCCCAATGGCCACTTGGCCTGATGCTTGAACCGGGTGATCAGGCTGTCGATGGGGAAGGCGTAGCGCCAGGGCACTTCGACTTTGCTAAAACTCGGCGGCGTTTTCAGGCAGGCCCCGCATACCAAGCCTTGGCTGGGCAGCGGTAGAGCGCAGACCTGGCAATGCCCGCCAAGCCAGGGCAGCTCGGCTTCGCAGCTGGTGCAGATGGCCAGTGCGGCGTCTGCGGCTTCATCGCAGAGTAGGCAGATTTGCTTGCTTTTTAACCAGTTGTAAACCGGGTGCTGTGAGTCGGGTTGACAGCGCATACGCCTTCCATAACTATGCCGAACATCCGTGTCGCGTCCGCTGAATCTAGCAGGACGCCGCCAACAATAAGGAATTACCGATGAGCGCCACTACCGCCGCCAACCTGCGTCACGACTGGACTCTGCATGAGGTCAAGGCGCTCTTCGAACAACCGTTCAACGACCTGCTGTTCCAGGCGCAGACCGTGCACCGCGCGCATTTTGACCAGAACCGTGTGCAGGTTTCGACCCTGCTGTCGATCAAGACGGGTGCCTGCCCAGAAGACTGCAAGTACTGCCCGCAATCCGGCCACTACAACACCGGCCTGGAAAAGGAAAAACTGCTGGAAGTGCAGAAAGTGCTGGAGGCCGCCGCCGAGGCCAAAGCCATCGGTTCCACCCGTTTCTGCATGGGCGCGGCGTGGAAGCACCCGTCGGCCAAGGACATGCCCTACGTGCTGAAAATGGTCGAGGGCGTTAAAGCCCTGGGCCTGGAAACCTGCATGACCCTGGGCAAGCTGGATAAAGAGCAGACCCAGGCCCTGGCCGCTGCTGGCCTCGACTACTACAACCACAACCTGGACACCTCGCCGGAGTTCTACGGCAACATCATCACCACCCGCACTTATGCCGATCGCCTGGAAACCCTGGCCTATGTGCGTGATTCGGGAATGAAGATCTGCTCCGGCGGCATCCTCGGCATGGGCGAGTCGCTGGACGACCGCGCCGGCCTTTTGATTCAGCTGGCTAACCTGCCGGAGCACCCGGAGTCGGTGCCGATCAACATGCTGGTGAAAGTCAAAGGCACGCCGCTGGCTGATGAGCAGGATGTCGATCCGTTCGACTTTATCCGCATGCTCGCCGTCGCACGGATCATGATGCCGCAGTCGCATGTGCGCCTGTCCGCCGGCCGCGAGGCGATGAACGAGCAGATGCAGGCCCTGGCGTTTTTCGCCGGCGCCAACTCGATCTTCTACGGCGAAAAACTGCTGACCACTGCCAACCCGCAAGCCAACCAGGACATGCAATTGTTCGCCCGCCTCGGCATCAAGCCGGAAGAGCGTGAAGAGCATGCCGATGAAGTGCATCAGGCGGCCATTGAGCAGGCGCTGGTCGAACAGCGTGATTCCAAGCTGTTCTATAACGCCGCTTCGGCCTAAACCGCTGTTTATGCAGGAGCCCGTTTGCGGCGGTTCGGCCTCTCGGTGATCGCTGCAGATCGCTAATGGATCGGGTCTTAGCAAACGAGTTTCTGTCAGGTCTGCCTATGCCCTTCGATCTATCCGCTCGCCTCGCTGAGCGCCGCGCTGCCAACCTCTATCGCCAACGCCCGCTGCTGGAATCACCGCAGGGGCCGCTGGTGCAGGTCGATGGTCGGCAGCTGCTGGCCTTCTGTTCCAACGACTACCTCGGCCTGGCCAATCATCCGCAGGTCATCGAAGCCTGGCGCGCTGGCGCGGAGAAATGGGGTGTGGGCGGCGGTGCCTCGCATCTGGTGATCGGCCATAGCACCCCACATCACCAGCTCGAAGAAGCACTGGCCGAGTTCACCGGACGCCCTCGCGCGCTGCTGTTTTCCACCGGCTATATGGCCAACCTCGGTGCAGTCACCGCGCTGGTGGGGCAGGGCGATAGCGTGCTGGAGGATCGCCTTAACCACGCATCCCTGCTGGATGCCGGCTTGCTCAGCGGCGCGCGGTTTTCCCGTTACCTGCATAACGATGGCGTCAGCCTGGCCAATCGCCTGCGTAAGGTCATCGGTAATACCCTGATCGTCACCGACGGCGTGTTCAGCATGGACGGCGATCTGGCTGATCTGCCTTCACTGTGCGCTGAAGCGCGCCGTGCCAATGCCTGGGTGATGGTCGATGATGCCCACGGTTTTGGTCCACTGGGCGCCACCGGCGGCGGCATTGTCGAGCACTTCGGCCTGGGCCTGGATGATGTGCAGGTGCTGGTCGGCACCCTGGGCAAAGCTTTCGGTACGGCTGGTGCCTTTGTCGCCGGCAGTGACGACCTGATCGAAGCCTTGGTGCAGTTCGCCCGCCCCTATATCTACACCACCAGTCAGCCGCCGGCGCTGGCCTGCGCCACCCTGCAAAGCCTGGAATTGCTGCGCAGCGAGCACTGGCGGCGTGAGCACCTGAACGCCCTGATTAAGCGTTTCCGCGAAGGTGCGCAGGCCATCGGTCTTGAGCTGATGGACAGTGCCACGCCGATTCAGCCGATTCTGATCGGCGACAGCGGTCGCGCCATGCAGCTGTCGCAAATGCTGCGCGAGCGCGGTCTGCTGGTGACGGCGATTCGTCCGCCTACCGTACCCGCCGGCAGTGCACGTTTGCGCGTCACCTTGTCCGCCGCGCACAGCCTGGAACAGTTGGAGCTGCTGCTGGAGGCTCTGGCTGAATGCTGGCCACTGCTGGCTGGTGAGGCGGCCGTACATGCGTGATCGACTGATTTTGCTGCCCGGCTGGGGGCTGGGCACTGCGCCCTTGCAGCCGCTGGCCGAGGCTTTGCGCGGCCTCGATCCGCGCTTGCAGGTGCAGGTCGAGCCGCTGCCCTTATTGATTTCTAACGACCCAGCCGACTGGCTGGACGAACTCGACGCCAACCTGCCAGAGGACGCCTGGCTTGGCGGCTGGTCCCTCGGCGGCATGCTTGCCGCTGAGCTGGCAGCGCGTCGGGGTGAACGTTGCAGCGGTCTGCTGACCCTGGCCAGTAACCTGCGTTTTGTCGCCGAGCCAAGCTGGTCTGCGGCTATGCCCGCCGAGACGTTTAAGGCTTTCCGTCAGGGCTGCGCTGCTGATGCGTCCGCTACCCTGAAGCGTTTCTCCCTGCTTTGCGCCCAAGGCGCTGTGGATGCCCGTGGCCTGTCGCGGCAGTTGCTTGGCGCGGCTCCGTTGCTGCAGTCCGTGACTCTGTTGGCCGGGCTGGATCTGCTTGCCAACCTGGATACGCGGACCTCGTTACAGACCTTTGCCGGCCCACAACTGCATCTGTTCGCAGGCGCCGATGCACTGGTTCCTGCAAGCGCCGCGCAAGCCTTGCTGGAGTTGTTGCCAGATGTCGAAGTCGGCCTGATTGATAACGCCAGCCACGCCTTTGCCCTTGAGCGCCCGCATGAAATTGCGGCGGCGATTCAGGCCTTTCTGCATGAGGCCGGTGATGACTGACCTGGCCAATGATCCTCTCGGCGGCCTGCCGGACAAGCGCCAGGTAGCGGCATCCTTCTCCCGCGCGGCGGAAAGCTACGACAGCGTGGCGGCTCTGCAGCGCAACGTGGGTCAGCAGTTGCTGGCGCAGTTGCCGGCAGCGATCAGTCCGGTGCGTTGGCTCGACCTGGGTTGTGGCACCGGTTATTTCAGTCGTGCGCTGGGTGAGCGTTTTCCGGCCAGCCAGGGCGTGGCTGTGGACATCGCCGAGGGCATGCTGCAGCACGCTCGGCCGCTGGGCGGCGCGCAGCAGTTTATTGCCGGCGATGCCGAGCGCCTGCCGTTGCGCGATGCGTCCTGCGACCTGCTGTTTTCCAGCCTGGCCTTGCAGTGGTGCGCGAATTTTTCCGCCGTGCTTAGCGAAGCCGAGCGTGTGTTGCGCCCTGGCGGCGTGCTGGCGTTTAGCAGTCTGAGCGCTGGCACCCTGCAGGAGCTGCGCGACAGCTGGCAAGCGGTGGATGGCTTTGTCCACGTCAACCGCTTCCGCCGTTTCGAGGATTACCAGCGCCTGTGCGCTGGTAGCGGGTTGACCTGTGTAAGCCTGCAAACCACCCCGGAAACCCTGTACTACCCCGATGTACGCAGCCTGACCCATGAACTGAAAGCCCTCGGCGCGCACAACCTCAACCCCGGTCGGTCCGGCGGTTTGACGGGGCGAGCGCGCATGCTGGCGCTGCTTAACGCCTATGAGCAGTTCCGTCAGCCACAAGGCCTGCCAGCGACCTATCAGGTGGTTTACGGCGTATTGCGCAAGGGTTGAGATAAGCCCCGCTTGCCCAGAGTTACTTTAGAACGTAGCCAATACCCCTCGTCAGAGATCGCTATGAGCCAAGCATTTTTCGTTACAGGCACCGACACCGAAATTGGCAAAACCACCATCGCCGCCGGGCTGCTGCACGCGGCACGAATGGCGGGTTTGTCGACTGCTGCGGCCAAACCGGTGGCATCCGGCTGCGTGCGCACAGTGGATGGCCTGCGCAACGACGACGCCCTGGCATTGCTCGGCGAATGCACCCTGGCGCTGCGCTATGAAGAGGTCAATCCGCTGGCCTTCGAGCCGGCGATTGCCCCGCATCTGGCGGCGCGTGAGGTGAGTGTATTGCTGGATGTTGCCGCGTTGCAGGGGCCGGTGCAGGCAATTCTGGACAAGCAGGCGGACTTTACTTTGGTCGAGGGGGCGGGTGGCTGGCGGGTGCCGCTGGCCGGTCAGGAAGCCCTGTCGGACCTGGCGATTGCTTTGCAGTTGCCGGTGATTCTGGTGGTCGGCGTGCGCCTGGGCTGCATCAATCAGGCGCTGCTCACTGCCGAGGCCATCCTGCGTGACGGCCTTCTGCTGGCGGGCTGGGTGGCCAATCTGGTCGATCCTCAGACCTCCCGGCTTGAGGACAATCTGGCCACCCTGGCCGAACGGCTACCAGCCCCCTGTCTGGGCTATGTTCCGCGCCTGGCCGAAGCCACGCCGGCTGCGGTTTCTGGCTACCTCAACCTCGATCTATTGCACCGCGCGCTATAAGCAGGCCAAGTGCCATAGCTTTTTGCTTGTACGTTTTTCGAGCAACTTCTGCTTCAATTGAAGCTGTTAGTGGTTTGCCATAGCGGGAGCTTGGACATGGAAATTTCAGGAAGCGCCTTCAACTCGGGCATCAGCACCATTCAGTCTGGCCAGCGCCGGGTCGATCAGGCTGCGGCGGATATCGCCAGCAATGCGCTGGGTCCGCAACCGCAGCCCACTTCTGCGCCGCCGGCTAATCAGGTTAATCCTTCGCCGAGTTCGGCCGAGCAGACGCGCCCTGATCTGGCGGAAAGCCTGGTCGCTTTGCGCCAAGGTCAAAATGAGGCGGAAGCCGGCGCCAAGGTGGTCAAAACCGCTGACGAAGTGCTCGGTACCCTGATCGATACAACGGCCTGAGTCGCCCGCCCCGAGCGTTCTCATGCCTGGTAATGAGGCATCAACTGCGGGGCGAGGAGTCATTGCATGCAGATTGGCGGCGCATCGTCTTATCCTGCGCCTGCAGCCACGTTACTGCCGGCTCGCTTTCTTGCGTCCAATATTTCCCCTGATGTATCCCCGGACATCACCCGCGCCGCTCAGTCGCCGGTAACCGCCGCCCAGCCACTGGCCGATGAGCAATCGGCTTCGGCGCGTGAAGAAGCGGATAAACCTGCCGACGCCTCGACCAATCCCGAAAACGCGAAAAGCCGCGAAGGCGAGCCCAGCCCTCAGCAGCAGCGTCTTGAGCAACTGGAAATCGCCAAGCTGGTCAGCCGTGATCAGGAAGTGCGCACCCACGAGCAGGCGCATGCCGCCGTCGGTGGCCGCTATGCCGGCGCGCCGAGCTACACCTATGAACGCGGCCCGGATGGCAAACGCTACGCGGTGGGTGGTGAGGTCGGCATCGACACCAGCCCCATTCCGAACGACCCGGAAGCCACCTTGCGCAAGATGGAAGTTGTCATCCGTGCTGCACTGGCGCCCGCAGAGCCCTCTGCGCAGGATCGTCAGGTGGCCGCGCAAGCTCAGTTGCAGATGGCCGAGGCCCGTGTCGAGCTGGCACAACAGCAGCGCAGTGAGGTTGAGGCCGCCCGTGAGGCGCGTGCCGAGCAACGCAGCAAAGAGGAAGAGCCGCAGTCGGACGAGGAAGAGAAATCCACCGCGCCCGCCCAGCAGGATGTGCCACCACCACCTAGTCTTGATCTGTACAAGCAGCTCAGCGGGTTGCAGACGCCGGCCCCGATTGTCGATCTGGTGGCCTGAAGGGCACGTGGGGTGCTTGACATTAAATAGGCATAAACGTATGTTTCAAACGCTTGTTTGATTAGCTCGATTGCCAAGGGGCAGGCGAGCGCCGGGATTGCTCCCGAAACCGACCGAATACCCGGTCACCTACACACTAAGAATCCACCGCAGAGGTTAACCGCTATGCCTGATTACAAGGCCCCCTTGCGTGATATCCGTTTCGTACGCGACGAACTGCTCGGCTACGAAGCGCATTATCAGAGCCTGCCTGGCTGCCAGGACGCTACTCCGGACATGGTCGACGCCATCCTTGAAGAAGGCGCCAAGTTCTGTGAGCAAGTGCTGTCGCCACTGAATCGTGTAGGTGACACTGAAGGTTGCACCTGGTCCCCGGAAGGCGTGAAAACCCCTACCGGCTTCAAAGAAGCCTATCAGCAGTATGTTGAAGGCGGCTGGCCGAGCCTAGCGCACGACGCTGACCATGGCGGCCAAGGCCTGCCTGAGTCGCTGGGTCTGGTGCTGAGCGAAATGGTGGGTTCGTCCAACTGGTCGTGGGGCATGTACCCAGGCCTGTCGCACGGTGCGATGAACACCATTGCCGAACACGGCACCGATGATCAGAAGCACACCTACCTGACCAAGCTGGTTTCCGGCGAGTGGACTGGCACCATGTGCCTGACCGAGCCACATTGCGGTACCGACCTGGGCATGCTGCGCACCAAGGCTGAGCCGCAAGCTGACGGCACCTACAAAGTGTCCGGCACCAAGATCTTCATCTCCGCTGGCGAACACGACATGGCCGATAACATCGTCCACATCGTTTTGGCCCGCCTGCCCGACGCGCCGCAAGGCACCAAAGGTATTTCGCTGTTCATCGTGCCGAAATTCTCGGTCAACGCTGACGGCTCTGTTGGCGCACGCAATGCCGTTTCCTGTGGCTCGATCGAGCACAAGATGGGTATCCACGGTAACGCCACCTGCGTGATGAACTTTGACGGCGCCACCGGTTTCCTGATCGGCCCAGCCAACAAAGGCCTGAACTGCATGTTCACCTTTATGAACACGGCTCGCCTGGGTACTGCTCTGCAAGGTCTGGCTCACGCTGAAATCGGTTTCCAGGGTGGTCTAAAGTACGCTCGCGAGCGTCTGCAGATGCGTTCTTTGACTGGCCCGAAAGCGCCGGAAAAAGCCGCTGACCCGATCATCGTCCACCCGGACGTGCGTCGCATGCTGCTGACCATGAAAGCCTTCGCTGAAGGTAACCGTGCGATGGTGTACTTCACTGCCAAGCAAGTGGACATCGTCAAATACAGCAAAGACGAAGCCGAGAAGAAAGCTGCAGACGAACTGCTGGCCTTCCTGACGCCAATCGCCAAAGCCTTCATGACTGAAGTCGGCTTCGAAGCCGCTAACCACGGCATGCAGATCTACGGTGGCCACGGCTTTATCGCCGAGTGGGGCATGGAGCAGAACGTTCGCGACTGCCGTATCTCCATGATGTACGAAGGCACCACCGGTATTCAGGCCCTCGACCTGCTGGGTCGTAAGATTCTGATGACCCAGGGCGGCGCGCTGAAGAACTTCACCAAGATCGTGCACAAGTTCTGCCAGACCAACGAAGCCAACGACGCCATCAAAGGCCTGGTTGAGCCGTTGGCCAAGCTGAACAAAGAGTGGGGCGACATCACCATGAAAGTGGGCATGGCCGCTATGAAAGACCGTGAAGAAGTCGGTGCCGCTTCGGTGGATTACCTGATGTACTCCGGTTATGCCTGCCTGGCTTACTTCTGGGCCGATATGGCTCGCCTGGCTGCTGAGAAGATTGCTGCCGGTGCTGAAGACGAGGCGTTCTACAAAGCCAAGCTGCAGACCGCCAACTTCTACTTCGCCCGTATTCTGCCGCGTACCCGTATGCACGTAGAGGCGATGCTGTCTGGCGCCAACAACCTGATGGACATGGCCGAAGAGAACTTCGCCCTGGGCTACTAAGCCTTCGTCCTTTAGGTCGAAAGAACCGCTGCCCTTGGGCGGCGGTTTTTTTATGGGGCAATTAAAACCCGCCAGCTCGCTTGTCGATTTGTCGTTAGGTTCCGTGCGCAGCGCGCGCGTTACAGGCAAACTGCGCGACGTTATCCACTTTTATCGCGGTGTGGAGCCTGTCTTGTCGCGTCTTGCTGCTGTGCGCTTCAGTCATTTTCTGCCTTCGCTGCTGCTGCTGCTTGGCGGTGTGCTGTTGGCGCGGTTGGCTGTGCTGAGCGAGTTCTTCACCTCGCTGTTCAACGTGCTGCCCACCCTCCTGCTGTTACTCGGCGGCGCCTTTTGCCTGGTGTATGGCCGCCAACGCGAAGTGTTTCTGCTGCTGACGCTGTACCTCGCTTACTTCCTGCTGGATAGCTAGGTTGATCATTTTCGTGCCACAGGGCAGGTTCGCAGTGATGCGGCGCTGATCTTCCATCTGTGCAGCCTGTTGTTGCCGCTGCTCTACAGCCTCTACGCGGCCTGGCAGGAACGTACCCATCTGCTGCAGGACCTGATTGCCCGTGCAGCGGTTCTGCTGGCTGTCGGCGCGGTGGCGGTGGGCCTGGCGCAGCGCTTCCCCGATGCGCTGCTGCATTGGTTATCGCGTGTGCGCTGGCCGGCGTTGCAGGTTGAGTGGTTGACGCTGGTGCAGCTGGCTTATCCGGTGTTTATCCTCGGCCTGATCCTCCTGGCAGTGCAGTACCTGCGGGCGCCACGGCCGTTGCATGCGGCCCAGCTGCTCGGCTTGTGCGGCGTGCTGTGGATGTTGCCGAACACCTTTATCCAGCCCAATGCGCTGAATGTGATGAGCAGTCAGGTCATGCTGATACTGGTGGCAGCCTTGGCTCACGAGGCCTATCAGATGGCCTTCCGTGACGAGCTTACGGGCCTGCCGGGACGACGTGCACTGAATGAGCGCTTGCAGCGCTTGGGCCGCAGTTATGTGATCGCCATGGCCGACGTCGATCACTTCAAGAAATTCAACGACACCCATGGTCACGATGTCGGTGATCAGGTGCTGCGCCTGGTCGCCGCTCAGCTACGCAAGATCGGGGGCGGAGGCAAGGCCTACCGCTATGGCGGCGAGGAATTCACCCTGGTGTTCCCCGGCAAGACGCTTGAAGAGTGCCTACCCCACCTTGAAGTCGTGCGCCAGGCCATTGAGACCTACCGCATTCAGTTGCGCGACAAACAGCAGCGCCCGAAGGACGACAAACAAGGGCGGGCTCGGCGGGCTGGCAGCGCGGCCAACCAGGTGTCGGTGACAGTCAGCATGGGCGTGGCTGAACGCGGGGTGGAACAGCGTAATCCGGATGAGGTGCTCAAGGCCGCTGATCAGGCGTTGTATAACGCCAAGGGCGCCGGGCGTAACTGTGTACGCAGTTACGGCCAGCGTCGTGGTGCGGTCAAGCTGGATAACGTGCGGGGTTAAACGCGCCGGCTAATGGCAGTGTATTCAGCATTTGCACGGTGATTGTTGGCGCGCCGCATGAGCCGTAGCGTAGTGCGCTAACCCACGCTCTAGCTGACGGAGAACCCAGCATGCCCGAGTACAAAGCCCCCCAGCGCGATATGCAGTTTCTGATCGACGAAGTTTTCGATTTTCACGCGAGCTATGCCGCGATGGGTGCCAGCGATGCCACCCCGGACATGGTCAGCGCCATTCTGGCCGAGGGTGCCAAGTTCTGTGAGCAGGTGCTGGCGCCATTGAATCGCTCAGGCGATGAAGAAGAGTGCCAGATTAACAATGGCGTGGTGACCACGCCTGCCGGCTTCAAGGAAGCCTTTGCCCAGTATGTGGAGGGCGGCTGGAATGGGCTCTCCGCTGATACGGCCTACGGTGGTCAAGGGTTACCGTCTTCATTGGGGTTAATCATCAGCGAGATGGTGGGTTCCAGTAACCTGTCCTGGGGCATGTACCCGGGCCTGACTCACGGCGCCATGTCGGCCATTCATGCCCATGGCACCGAAGCACAGAAACAAATTTACCTGAGCAAACTGACCGAAGGCCGTTGGACTGGCACCATGTGCCTGACTGAAGCCCACTGCGGCACCGACCTGGGGCTGATTAAAACCCGCGCCGTGCCTCAAGCCGATGGCAGCTATGCGGTAACCGGCAGCAAGATCTTTATCTCGGCTGGCGAGCACGACATGAGCGAAAACATCGTGCACCTGGTCTTGGCCAAGCTGCCTGACGCGCCGGCGGGCACCAAAGGCATCTCGCTGTTTATCGTGCCCAAGTTCCTGCCAACCGCTGAAGGTCAGGCCGGGGCACGCAATGGCGTCAGCTGCGGCTCGATCGAACACAAGATGGGCATCAAGGCCTCGGCCACCTGCGTGATGAACTTCGACAGCGCCACCGGTTACCTGATCGGCGAGGCCAACAAAGGCCTTAACTGCATGTTCACCATGATGAACCATGCGCGCCTTGGCACCGGTATGCAGGGGCTGTGTCTGGGTGAAACCAGCTTCCAGGGCGCGATCAAGTACGCGACTGATCGCCTGCAAATGCGTGCGCTGACCGGGCCGAAAGCCCCGGATAAGGCCGCCGACCCGATCATCGTGCACCCTGATGTGCGACGCATGCTGCTGACCATGAAGGCGTTCAACGAAGGCAACCGTGCGCTGGCCTATTTCACCGCACAGCTGATCGACCAGGCCCACAGCGGTACCAATGCCGAACAGCGTGAGGAAGCCGAGAACCTACTGGCCTTTTTGACGCCGATCTGCAAAGCCTTTATGACCGAAACTGGCCTGGAGGTTACCAACCATGGCATGCAGGTATTCGGTGGCCACGGGTTTATCCGCGAGTGGGGCATGGAGCAGCTGGTGCGCGACTGCCGTATTGCCCTGATCTACGAAGGCACTAACGGTATCCAGGCCCTCGACCTGCTGGGGCGCAAGGTGCTGAGTAGCCAGGGTAAGTTGCTGCGCGGGTTTACCAAAATCGTGCATAAATTCTGCGAAGCGCAGGTCGAGCATCCGCAGCTCAAGGGCTATGTCGCTCAGCTGGCCACGCTGAATCAGCAGTGGGGCACACTGACTCAGAAAATTGGCATGGCGGCCATGAAGAACCCGGACGAAGTCGGGGCGGCGTCGATGGACTACCTGATGTACTCCGGCTACGTCATCCTGGCCTACTTCTGGTTGCGCATGGCGCTGGTCGCCGAGCAGCAGTTGGCGGCGGGCGCGAGTGATGCTGCGTTCTATCAGGCCAAGTTGGCCACCTGCGAGTTTTACTTCAAGCGCTTGTTGCCGCGTACCGCGACTCACCTGGCCGGTGCCGAAGCCGGCAGTGAATGCTTGATGCGTTTGCCCGCCGAGCATTTCGCGCTCTGACGGACGGTAGGTGCAGGTAAAGGCCCGCCAGTTGGCGGGTTTTTACTGTGTGTGGCCGAATGAATGAGTTGTGACTGTTCAGTCTGTACGCGACGCTATGTGTCTAAAAAGTTGTTCGGTTAGACTTTCTGTACATCTGTATACCTGTTGCTTCGCTCGAGGATTTACCCCATGGCCGACTACAAAGCTCCCCTGCGCGATATGCGCTTCGTGCTCAATGAAGTGTTTGAAGTTTCCAAGCTGTGGGCCCAGTTGCCGGCCCTGGTTGAAGTGGTTGATGAAGACACGGCTGCGGCCATTCTCGAAGAAGCGGGCAAAGTCACCGGCGGCGTCATTGCTCCGTTGAACCGCAGCGGTGACGAAGAAGGCTGCTCCTGGGCCGATGGTGCGGTGAAAACCCCTGCCGGCTTCCCTGAGGCTTACCAGACCTACGCCGATGGCGGCTGGGTTGGTGTTGGTGGTGATCCGGTATTCGGCGGCATGGGCATGCCCAAGGTGATTTCGGCCCAGGTCGAAGAAATGGTCAACTCGGCCAACCTGTCCTTTGGCCTGTACCCGATGCTGACCGCCGGTGCTTGCCTGTCGATCAACGCCCATGCCAGCGAAGAGCTGAAAGAAAAATACCTGCCAAACATGTACTCCGGTGTTTGGGCGGGCTCCATGTGCCTGACCGAGCCGCATGCAGGCACCGACCTGGGCATCATCCGCACCAAGGCTGAGCCGCAAGCTGACGGCAGCTTCAAGATCTCCGGCACCAAGATTTTCATCACCGGCGGTGAGCATGACCTGACCGAAAACATCATCCACCTGGTGCTGGCCAAGCTGCCGGACGCACCGGCTGGCCCGAAAGGCATCTCGCTGTTCCTGGTGCCGAAAGTCATGGTCAATGACGACGGTTCGCTGGGTGAGAAAAACGCCCTTTCCTGCGGCTCGATCGAACACAAGATGGGCATCAAGGCTTCCGCCACCTGCGTGATGAACTTCGACGGCGCCACCGGCTGGATCGTCGATGCGCCGAACAAAGGCCTCGCCGCGATGTTCACCATGATGAACTACGAGCGTCTGGGCGTTGGCATTCAGGGCCTGTCCCTGGGTGAGCGCAGCTACCAGAACGCTGTGGAATACGCCCGCGACCGTATCCAGAGCCGTGCGCCGACCGGCCCGGTGGCTAAAGACAAAGCCGCTGATCCGATCATCGTGCATCCGGACGTGCGCCGCATGCTGCTGACCATGAAAGCCCTGAACGAAGGCGGCCGTGCCTTCTCCAGCTATGTGGCTATGCAGTTGGACACCGCCAAGTACAGCGAAGACGCCACCACCCGCAAGCGCGCGGAAGAACTGGTCGCCCTGCTGACGCCCGTGGCCAAAGCCTTCCTCACCGACATGGCGCTGGAAACCACCGTGCACGGCCAGCAAATCTTTGGCGGCCACGGCTTTATCCGCGAGTGGGGCCAAGAGCAGCTGATCCGCGATTGCCGCATCACTCAGATCTACGAAGGCACTAACGGCATTCAGGCGCTCGACCTGGTCGGCCGTAAAGTGGTCGGCAGCGGCGGTGCGTTCTACAAGCACTTCGCTGAAGAGATCAAAGCCTTCACCGACAGCGCCGATGCCTCGCTGGCCGAGTTCGTTAACCCACTGAAAGACGCCATCGCCAACCTGGAACTGATGACCAGCGACCTGCTGGAGCGCGCCAAGGCCAACCCGAATGAAGTCGGCGCCGCCTCGGTCGAGTACCTGCAAGTGTTCGGTTACACCGCCTACGCCTACATGTGGGCGTTGATGGCCCGTACCGCACTGGCCAAGCAGGATCAGGACGAGTTCTACGTGAGCAAGCTGGGTACCGCGCGTTTCTTCTTCGCCCGCCTGCTGCCGCGTATCCACTCCCTGACCGCGTCGGTCAAAGCCGGTAGCGAGTCACTGTACCTGCTGGATGCTGCGCAGTTCTAAGGCGTTCGGTATGACAAAAAAACCGGCCTTAGTGCCGGTTTTTTTGTGCCTGGGATCAGCGCTCAGCGGCTGTGTGCGGGGCTCTCAGTTATTGATCAACTGCTCAACCAGTTCCGGATTGTCGATAAAGCGGTTACGCGTCCCTTGCAGGCTGGCAATCTTGTCGTTGCGCGCTTTTTCCTCGGCATCGGGTGGGTCCATCTGGTGCCACTTCTTGTACACCTGCACCTGACCAACAATCGGCAGGGCATATTCCACGTGCATATAGAAAATCGCCCTGGCCACATTGCCCTTGGCTTCATCGCGCGGCTCCACTAGCTGGAAGCTGGTTTTCATGTCGCAGCCGATGTCGTCGAACTTGCTCGGCACGCTGTCATCTAGCTCACCGAACTGCGCATTGCGCCGAACCAGTTCCACGCGGGTGAGTGCTGGGTAGAGGTTGTGCAGGTCCGAAGCCATGAAGACGTAACGCGGGTTCATGATTCCGCACTGACGGTCGGTGATGCAGCGCAGCGAGCTTTTCAGCTGTTTGCTGCTGTATATCGGGCTGGCTTTGAGTTGGCCACTTTCTTCCGTGAAGGCTTTGCCGCAATACAGTGTGTTGCCACCCTGGCCATACAGCTGACTCCAGAATAACTGCGTCGCGGCCTTGGGATCAGAAAGCTGGTTTTGCCCGTTGGCGGATGCCAGTGAGCTGAGGGTGGCTGTCAGGCAGCCGATGGCGAAAAGCAATGAGCGCATGTGTGGCCCCAGTGACCGCCGTTGACGGGGTCTGTTGTTTTTGTAAGACAAGATCGAGTCTAACAAGACCTGCGTCACAAAATAAAGCCGAGCGTTTGCTCGGTTTTATCCAGGAAGTGGCTGTGTAGGCTATGGCTTACACGGCGTGCTGCAGATCGCCACTATGCCGAGTTCCTCGCGCTGGCTAATCTGCTCCCCGTGGACGTCGCGCAGGAAGCGCACTTTAGCAACAAGGATACTTGGGACAGCTGCCAGGACGGCAAGCAGATCAAGGATGTCAGCAAACAGTCTGCAAAGACCCCGCAATGCGGGGTTTTCTTTTTTATGGCGTTCGCCAAACCGCAGAACCCTTCTAGACCTACCGAGCCTATTGCGTGACTACGCTGAATACCGCGCTGGCACGGGCAATCCGCACTGACTCAACCACAACGTAGCAATTGGCAAACGCCAGGCTTTTGCCGACCTTTTGCACATCGGTTTCCAGGGTTATCCAGTCGCCGCGTTTGGCGGTGCCGCGTAGTCGATGGTCAGGCTGCTGGTGACGATCGGTGTGGGCGGTTCCTGGGCGAAGGCGCTGTTATAGCCCAGTGCTACGTCGGCCAGACTGCTGAGCACGCCGCCATGCACCAGACCGCGAGCGTTGCAGTGTTTCTCTTCGGCCCATAAGCCAATCACCAGGCCCTTATCGGTACGCTGGTTGTATATGGGCCCCAGCAAATCGAGAAAGGGGCTGCTGCGAAACAATGGGGTAAAGCCCTCGGGAACCATGCTCATCAGCGATACCTTCTGTGTTGTGGGCTCTTCAGGCGGCCTGTCGCTGCGCCTGCAACGCGGCGAACCAGTTCAGTGTTTCATCCCACAACGCCTGCGCCGCAGGACGGAAGTAGCCCATATGGCCAATGGCGCCGATGCTGGCGGCTGAATCGATGGTGCGCGCTTGATAGGGTGCGGCGCTGTAAGCCGCCATAAAAGCATCACGCGAGGCGGGCGGGGCCCACAGGTCATCCAGGGCATTGGCGGCAATGATCGGCGTGCTGACCTTGGCAAAGCGCTCGGCCAGGCCCGGCATCTGCGGGTCCTCGAAGAAGTAGCGCGGGTAGCGGCACCAGCGCTTCCACTGGGTGTAGACCCCCAGCGGCAAATCCTCGCCCATGCCCAGGGTGCTCCAGGCCAGGTAGCCTTTGTAACGGGTCATCAATGGGCCAATCAGGCGCCACATAGTCAGCACGCGCAGCTGCTCGGTCTTGGGCATCCAGCCGTGCCAGCCAGCACCGGTGCCGAAGGTGTAGAACCCCTGGACCTGATCATGGTTCGGCAGCAGGCCAAAGGCATGTCCGCCAAAGGAGTGACCGACCATATACAGCGGTCGTTGTGGGTGGCGGTGTTGGTCGACTGCGGCCGCCAGATCGAGGTGCGCCCAGTCCAGATAATCCATAGCAAAGCCGCGCAGGCTGGCCGGTTTCGATTGACCGATGCCGCGATAATCGAGGGTCAGGGTGCTGTAACCGCGCTGCGCGGCATATTCGGCAAAGCGTCGATAGAAACCCTGGGGCACGCCGGTGGCGCCGGCAATCACCAGCTGCGCGACCGGTTCCGGGGCGTGATAGAGCGTGGCGGTCAGCGGGTAACCGTCGAGTGCTGGCAACTGCAC
This sequence comes from Pseudomonas sp. WS 5011, assembly GCF_012985775.1. NCBI lineage: Bacteria > Pseudomonadati > Pseudomonadota > Gammaproteobacteria > Pseudomonadales > Pseudomonadaceae > Pseudomonas > Pseudomonas sp. WS 5011. Next base: position 22,799 of record NZ_JAAQXA010000007.1, on the reverse strand, counting down.
GGTCTCGCTAAGAATGGCTGGGGTATTCATGGGCGGACTCCTCCCGGAAGCTGTTCGCGGGTCAGGTTGAACAGGGCAGTGGCGGCGCGCTTGAGCGGCTCGCTGCTGCCGGCCACGCGGGCTTGCAGCAGCCCGCCTTCATACAGCGCGACAAACAGCGCGGCGAGGTTATCGGCCTGTTCGCTGGGGTAACCGTAGGCGTGCAGTTGCTGGCTCAGTGCCTGGCGCACAGCGGTGAAGCTGCGCTGCAGAGCGGCGCGGATTTCTACATCCTCCGGGCCGCTTTCCAGCGCGATGGTGGCCAGCGGGCAGCCACGCTCAAACTGGCTGTTCTCCAGCTGCTGCAGTGCACCTTGCAACCAGTGGTGCATGGCCTTGAGTGGGTCGCTTCGTTGGCTGAAAAGTTGGGCAAACAGGCTGTCGATAGTGCGGCTGATGTGGTCAATTGCGGCCACTGCCAGCTCGCTTTTACCGCCGGGGAAGTGGTGATAGAGGCTGCCCTTGGGCGCTCCGGCAATGTCCAAAAGCTCATTCAGACCAACGCCATGCAGCCCCTTGCGTTGCAAGGCGTCGGCCATGGCGTGAATGAGCTTGTCGCGGGTCGAGATCTTTTTCATGGGCTAAATATATAGACCGGTCGGTCTACTTTGCCAAGGGTTTTCTGCCTCATAACCGGGCGATATGACGTGGCATCAGTTGGATTGGTCGCGTGCCTGCCCTGGGTGTGCGACCCGCGTGCAGCGGTGAGCAGTCGCTTCACCGCTTTTCCGCTACCATCTGCGTTCTTTCGCATGCTGATAAGGATTTCCCCATGTCCATTTCCACGCTGATTTTCTTGGCGGTTCTCGCGGCACTGATTTTTTACGTGATTGGTATCTACAACCAGTTGGTGACCCTGCGTAATCGCTTCCAGAACGCCTTTGCGCAGATCGAGGTGCAGCTCAAACGCCGTTATGACCTGATCCCCAATCTGGTGGAAACCGCCAAGGGTTATATGGCGCATGAGCGCGAGACGCTGGAGGCGGTGATTGCTGCGCGCAACAATGCCGTAACCGGGCTCAAGGCAGCGTCCGCGCAGCCGGGCAATGCGCAGAGCATGGCGCAGCTGGGCGGCGCGGAAGGGCTGCTCAATAGTGCCCTGGGCCGTTTGAACGTTACGCTTGAGGCTTACCCGGATCTCAAGGCCTCGGCGAATATGCAGCAGCTCAGTGAAGAGTTGAGCAGCACTGAGAACAAGGTGGCCTTTGCCCGCCAGGCGTTCAACGATGCGGTGATGGCCTACAACACCTACAAGCAGGCATTCCCACCGGTGCTGCTGGCCGCCAGCTTTGGCCACGCCCAGGACGCCAGCCTGTTGGAGTTCGCCGACAGTGCGGCGATTCAGGAAGCGCCGAAGGTGTCGTTCTAAGGATCCCCAGGGATGAACTTCTTCGAGCAACAGGATCGCGCCCGACGTAACAGCGGGCGTTTGCTGGTCCTGATGATACTGGCAGTACTCAGTCTGATCGGCCTGACCAGCTTGGCGTTGGGTGTGGTCTGGCAGGTATTCGGTCCTGACCCACAGTCTCTGGGCATGCTGGATGGTCCGCGCACGTTACTGCCCAGCGGGCCGCAGGTGGCGATGGTCGCCCTGGCCGTAATCGGTGTGGTGCTGCTGGGCAGCCTCTACAAGAGCTTGCAGCTCAGCCGTGGCGGTCAGGCGGTGGCCGAACGGCTGGGTGGGCGTTTGATCAACCTCGCGCCGCAGAGCCTGGAAGAACAGCGCCTGCTTAATGTGGTAGAGGAGATGGCTCTGGCCTCGGGCACCTCGGTGCCGCCGGTGTATGTGCTGGATGATGTGGGGATCAATGCCTTTGCCGCCGGCTTGACGCCGCAGGATGCGGTGATCGGGATTACCCGCGGGGCAATCAGCCTGCTCTCGCGTGAAGAGCTGCAGGGGGTGATTGCCCACGAGTTCAGCCATATCTTCCACGGCGATATGCGCCTCAACACACGCTTGGTCGCGGTACTGCACGGCATTCTGCTGCTGGGGCTGATCGGTGGGTTTCTGCTGCGCAGCAGCTCCCGTGGCAGTTCGCGTTCCAGCCGCAACAATTCGGCGGCAGCGATCATCGCGGTGGGCGCTACTTTATGGTTGCTGGGCTATGCCGGGACGTTCTTCGGCAGCCTGATCAAGGCTGCCGTGAGCCGGCAACGCGAGTTTCTCGCCGACGCCTCGGCCGTGCAGTTCACCCGCAATCCGCAGAGCATTGCCGGAGCGCTGCAGAAGATCGGCGGCAACCAGTATGGCTCGCAATTGCGCGCCGGGCATGCGGCCGAGTTCAGTCATATGTACTTCGCCGCCGGTATCAGCAGGGTGCTGGAGGGCATGCTGGCGACCCATCCGCCACTGGAAGAGCGTATTCGTCGCGTCACTCCGGAGTGGGATGGGCGCTACCCGGATGTCTCGATCCTCAGTCTGCTGCCTACCAATGCAACGGCAGACCAACGTGCTGTGGCCCAGGGCTGGGATCAGGCCCTGACCGGCTTTAGCGCCGCCTCGGCCACGGCGGCCATCGCCAGCATTGGCGAGCCACGTGCGGCCCACCTGCAGCAGGCGCATAAAGTGCTGGATGAATTGCACCCGGCACTGCGTCAGGCGGCGCATCACGGCAGCGGCGCCCAGGCCTTACTTTATGGGTTGCTGCTGGCGCCAGCGGCGCCCTTGCGTGACCAGCAACTGCAGATGCTCAAACCACTGCGCAGCGCCGAGCTGATGGAGCATGTGCAGGCCCTGGAACAACCGCTGCGGCAGCTGCCAGGCAATCAGCGGCTGACCCTACTGGACCTGGCCATGCCGGCGCTCAAGCAGCTGGGCGCCGAACAGGCGGCTGGGTTGTGTGCGGTGATGGCGCGGCTGATTCGTGCCGATGGCCAGGTTGAGCTGCTGGAATGGACCTTGCTGCGCATCGTCGAGCGCAACCTGGCGCCCAGCCGCCGGCTCAGTGGGCATTTCCACCTGCTGGAAGTGTTGGATGACGCGCAGGTGTTGCTGTCGTTTCTGGCCCATGCCGGCAATGTGCCGCCGGATCAGGCGCAAGCAGCGTTGGCAAAGGCGGCGGGTGAGCTGCCGTATAACGCCCTTAACCTGCTGCCAGCAGCGCAGTGCGACCTGAAAGCCCTGGAGGCTGCGCTCAAACGGCTCAACCAGCTGCAGCCCTTGCAGAAGCCGCGTCTGCTCAAGGCCATGGCGCGCTGCATCGAGCATGACGGGCGCATCGAGGTGGCCGAGGCCGAGTTGCTGCGTGCCGTGGCCGACCTGCTGGATTGCCCGATGCCGCCGCTGCTGCACACGACCACCGGGCCGCTGGCGGGTTGACGCCGACGGCTTCACGGTGGAGTCTGAACCGGCAGGCTCCGCGTGGTCATCAACCTGTCACGTCGGTCGCCGATGCTGAGGCCATAGCAACAAGACCTACCCCTCGGCCGATTGGTCACTTGTTTACTGCCTCCTGACCTCAACCGTCACGCCGGGTTGTCCGGCAAGGAGCCTGTCATGCACCTGCTTCCCCTGACCCACGATCTCTTTGACCCACAGCTGCAACTGGAGGCCGAGCCGCTATCGGCTGATGCATCGCTCTGGCCGTGCCTCGGCGTGCTGAGCATCCACCACGACATCAGCCAGACGATTGCTGCGATTGACCGCCTGAGTACGCAGTTGCAACAGGCGTCTGCATGTGAGCACGCGCCTAGGCATTAAGGGCAGGCGGGTGGGCTGACGCCGAATGCCCGCAGCAGGTCCTCGACAAACGCCCGCTGCGCATCGCCGGGGTGCTGGCCGCGGTGGCTGGTTAGGTGAAACTGCACGTCAAAGCCGAGGTTGTCAGCTTCGATTGCCCTCAGGCGCCCACGGACCTGCCAAGGCTCGGCAATATGTTCGGGCAGGTAGCCGATATGCCGCCCGGAGAGGATAAACGCCAGTGCACCATCAACCTGCTCGGTTTGCGCCGAGCTGGTGCTGCTCTGTAACGGTTCGTGCACCTGCACAAAACGATAAGGATGCTGGACCCGATCAGCCTGCTGCAGGTCTTCCAGGCGAATCTGCGGGCGATTGAACAGTGTGTGGCCGGCAGCACAGAACAGCACCTGGCGCTCACGAAACAGCGGCTGATAATCGAGCGCGGTCTGGTTACCAGAGAAATAGCCAATCGCCACGTGTAGCTGGCCCTGCAGCAGGCGGCGTTCCAGCTCGGCCGGCATGGCGGTGAGCAGCTCGATCTGCACCGCCTGGTTTCGCCCGCGAAAGTTGCCAATGGCCTCGGCCACTTGCTCCAGCACACTGGCTGCAAGCCCTTCCGACAGGCCGATGCGCAGCTCGCCCAAGAGCTTGTCGGCCATGCCTTGGGCTTCACCCTTGAAAGTGTCGATGGCGCTGAACAGTTTGCGCGTGGCGCTGAGCACCTGTTCGCCCTTGGGCGTCAGGCGAAAGCCGCCCTTGCCGCGCTCGCACAGGCGAAAACCTAAGCGGGTTTCCAGCTTGGCCATCTGCGTGCTGATGGTCGATTGACCAATCCCTAGTTCGCCTTGGGCGGCACTGAAGCCGCCGCACTCCACCACGGTGACGAACAGGCGCAGCAACTGCAGGTCGAGGTCGCGTAACTGGCTGAGCATGACGGCACCTAACATTGATGAATGTCGATGCCAGAGTAGAACACTTCATATTTAAGCTAAGCAAACCGACAGGCAAGCTGTGCCCAGCTCATCCCTTTACCGAGGTCATTCCTATGCGTCAGGCCCTTGTTCCGCTGCTGCTGTGTTGCGCCTTCGCCGCTCAGGCCGAAGAGAAAGCCCTGAACTTGTACAGCTGGTCCGCCTACCTGCCGGAGCAAGCCCTGCAGCGCTTCAAGGACGAAACCGGGATCACGGTCAAATACGACATCTTCGACAGTGCCGAAGCCCTGGACAGCAAACTGCTGACCGGCGGCAGCGGTTATGACGTGGTCTTCCCGGCCTCCAGCGGCTTGGCGCGGGCAATTCAGGCCAAAGCTGTGCAACCGCTGGATCGCACGCAACTGCCGCATCTGGAGAACCTCGATCCGGCGCTGCTGAGCAAGCTCGCCAGTGCCGACCCCGACAACCAGTACGGCCTGCCGTACACCTGGGGCACGGTTGGCGTGGGTTTCAACCTTCAGGCGCTGGAACAACGTTTGCCCGGCGTGCCGCTGAACAGCCTGGATCTGCTGTTCAAGCCCGAGTACGCCAGCAAGCTCAAGGATTGCGGCATCGCGGTGATCGACTCGCCGCAGGAAGTGATCAGCATTGCCCTCAATTACCTCGGCAAAGACCCTTACAGCAGCGAGCGCGCCGACCTCGATGCAGTGGCGCAGCTGCTCACCCAGCTGCAACCCAACCTGCGTTACGTCGGTGCCGGCCGGCATATCAATGACCTGGCCAAGGGCGAAATCTGCTTGGCGCTGACCTACAACGGCGACGCCTACATGGCCGCGGCCAACGCGGCTGAGGCCAAGCAGCCGTTCGAGGTGCAGTACCGCATCCCGCGTGAAGGCACGCTGCTGTGGTTCGACACCATGGCCATTCCGGCCGATGCGCAGCACCCCAAGGCCGCCCATGCTTTTATCGACTACATGCTGCGCCCCGAGGCCATCGCCGAGCTGACCAACAGCGTGTTCTTCGCCAACGCCAACCAGGCTGCCACGGCACTGGTCGACCCGGCGATCAGCGGCGATGCCGATATCTACCCAGGTGAAACGGTGCGCTCACGCCTGTTTGCCGAGCAATTGATGCCGCTGCGCCAACAGCGTGAGCGCACGCGCATCTGGACCACTTTCCGCAGTCAGTATTGAGGACAAGGCAATGGAAGCATTCAACGGCAACGACCTGGCCTTCACCCGCGACAGCCTCTACGGCACTTTTTCCGAGCCGACCTACGCCGGCGTTACCAGTTTTATGCGCCGGCGTTACAGCCGCGACCTAGCCGGTGTGGATCTGATGGTCAGCGGCGTGCCGTTTGATACCGCCACCACCAACCGCCCCGGCACCCGCTTCGGTCCGCGAGCGATTCGCGCGGCATCGATCACCAGCGCCTGGGAACGGCATTATCCCTGGGAGTTCGATCCCTTCGACCACCTGGCGGTGATCGACTACGGCGACTGCAATTTCGATCACGCCCTGCCGCACAAAATTCCGGCCGCCATCGAGGCGCACGCCGAGCATATCGTCCAGGCCGGTTGCGCCATGCTCACCCTGGGCGGCGACCACTTCATCAGCTACCCGCTGCTCAAGGCTCATGCGCGTAAACACGGCGCGCTGTCATTGGTGCACTTCGATGCGCACAGCGATACCTGGCCGGATCTCGACGGCAGCGAGCAAGGCGTCAGCCACGGCACCATGTTCTATCACGCCGCTCGCGAAGGGCTGGTCGATCCATCGCGTTCGGTGCAGATCGGCCTGCGTACCACCAATGACGATGTGATGGGCTTTCAGGTGCTGGATGCACGCCAGGTGCACCGCAGCACGCCGGAGCAGATCGCCGCGCAGATCCGCGCGCGGGTCGCTGATAACCCGGTGTACCTGACCTTTGATATCGACTGCCTCGACCCAGCCTTTGCCCCCGGCACCGGCACCCCGGTGTGTGGTGGCCTGAGTACCCATCAGGCGCTGGAAATTCTCCGTGGCCTGCGCGGCATCAACCTGGTTGGCATGGATGTGGTGGAAGTTTCGCCGCCTTACGATCACGCGGAAGTCACCGCTCTGGCTGGTGCAACGGTGGCGATGGAGTTGGTGTGTTTGTATGCCGCGCGGCATAAGTTGGGCGAAAAAACCTAGGGTAAAAATCGCTGTATGTCCACGCATTGGCGTTCGCCTCGGCTACCCACGTGGGAACGGTGAGGCGTGGTTCACCCCTAAGGCGTACAGCAAAATCCGGGCAAAAAAACGGGCCCAGCGGGCCCGTAAACTCACACTCAAATGTTAATCAGCGTTCAGTTGCTCGCTCAGGCCGATCGGCGGCGGCAGAAACAGCTGCGCATTCATCAGTTGCGGCGTGCGCACGATGGGGGGAAAGTCCATACGGTCGAGGATATCGCGCTGGATATCCACCCCCGGCGCCACTTCGATCAGCTCCAGGCCGTCCAGGGTCAGGCGGAACACGCAGCGTTCGGTGACATACAGCACCGGCTGGCCGCGCTCGGCAGCCTGGTGGCCGGCGAAGGTGCGGTGCTCGACTTCGGCGACGAACTTGCACAGCTCGCCATCCTTGATGATGTGCAGTTGGCCATCCTCGATGCGGATATCCTGCGGCCCTGCGCTGAAGGTACCGAGGAACACAACTTGCTTGGCGTTTTGGCTGATATTGATAAAACCGCCCGCACCTGCAAGGCGTGAGCCGAACTTGGACACGTTGAGGTTGCCCGCCGCATCGGCCTGAGCCAGGCCGAGAAAGGCGATATCCAGACCGCCGCCGTCGTAGAAGTCGAACTGGTAGGGCTGGTCGAGCAGCGCGCTGTGGTTGCTCGCCGCGCCGAAGTCCAGCCCCGAGGCGGGGATGCCGCCGATAACGCCGGGTTCGGCGGTCAGGGTCAGGCGCTCGATCACGCCTTCCTCGGCCGCAACCCCGGCCACACCTTCGGGCATGCCGATGCCGAGGTTGACCACCGCACCGGCTTTCAGCTCCAGTGCCGCGCGGCGGGCGATCAGTTTGCGCACATCCAGCGGCATGGCTTTCAGGCTGTCCATCGGCACGCGGGTTTCGCCAGCGAAGGCCGGGTTGTAGGCGGTGGCAAAGGTTTGCTGATGATTGGCCGGCTCGGCCAGTACCACGCAGTCCACCAGAATCCCAGGGATCTTCACCTCGCGGGCATTTAGCGAACCGCGTTCGACGATGCGTTCGACCTGGGCAATCACCACCCCGCCCGAGTTGCGTGCGGCCATGGCGATGGCCAAGCTCTCGATGGTCAGCGCCTCGCGCTCGAAACTCAGGTTGCCGTCGGCATCGCTGCTGGTGGCGCGCACCACCGCCACGTGAATGGGGAATGTCGGGTAGAACAGGTAGTCCTCGCCATCGATCGGCATTAGCCGCACCAGCTCGGTGGTGGTCCGCGCATTGAGCTTTCCGCCGCCGTGGCGCGGGTCGACATAGGTGCCCAAACCAACCCGCGACAGTTGCCCCGGCTTGCCGGCGGCGATATCGCGAAACAGCTGGGAGATCACCCCCTGCGGCAGGTTGTAGGCCTCGATGCGGTTCTCCACCGCCAGCTTCTGCAGCCCCGGCACCAGGCCCCAGTGACCGCCGATCACCCGCCGCACCAGGCCTTCGTGGGCCAAGTGGTTAAGGCCGCGGCCCTTGCCATCGCCTTGGCCAGCGGCATACACCAGGGTCAGGTCGCGCGGTGCCTGTTCAGCGAGAAAGCGCTGCTCCAGCGCGATGGCGATCTGCTCGGCGAAACCGATGCCGACGAAGCCGCCGGTGGCCAGGTTGGCGTTATCCGGGATGCGCGCCACCGCAGCGGCGGCGGTCATGATCTTGCTCATAGCGGGTACTCGAAAGCGATTGAACAACATTGAGTAGAGGCGGCATGGCGCACAGGGGCGCCATGCCAGGCCCGTCAGAAACTACCGAACAGCGTGCCCAGGGTGATGACGACCACCAGCGCCACCATCGGGAACGCCACGGTGTTAACGAAGATAAATTTGTACGACTCACGGTGCGTCAGCTTGCAGATCGCCAGCAGCGATATCACCGCGCCGTTGTGCGGCAGGGTGTCCATGCAGCCAGAGGCCATGGCTGCGACGCGGTGCAGCAGCTCGGGGCTGATGCCGGCGGCATTGGCCATGGTCAGGTACTGCTCGCCGAGGGTTTTCAGCGCAATCGACATGCCGCCGGACGCTGAACCGGTGATGCCGGCGAGGATGTTTACCGCCACGGCTTCGGAGATCAGCGGGTTATCGGAGACGCCGAGCACAAGGTCGCGAATGATCACAAAGCCCGCTAGCGAGGCGATCACCGTGCCATAACCCACTTCAGCAGCGGTGTTGAGTATGGGCAGCATGGAGCCGAAGGCGCCGTCGTTGACGCTCTTTTTCAGGTCCATCCAGCGCTGCCAGTGCATGGCGATCAACAGCAGGATGGCCGCGCTCAGGGCGACGATGATCGACCAGATGCCGATCAGCGATTTAGCGTCTTGCAGGCCGCCGAATTCCGGCTTGGCCAGGTAGCTGGTGTCGATGCTCGGCAGAATCTGCTTGGCCATCAGGAAGTTCAGCACGATCACCACGAAGATCGGCAGCAGCGCCAGCCAGAATCCCGGGATCGCCCGGTTGTCCTCGGCGACCGGGTCATCACGATGTGCGCCATAGCCTTCGCCCGCCGCCATCAGCTTGCGCGACTGTGCGGTGAGCCACCAGGTGCCGAGGCCGAACATGATCAGGCCGGCGATAACGCCGAGGCCCGGCGCGGCGAAGGCGTCGGTGCCGAAGAACGGGTTGGGGATGGCGTTCTGAATTGCCGGGGTGCCGGGCAGCGCGGTCATGGTGAAGGTGAACGAGCCAAGGGCGATGGCGCCGGGGATCAGACGCTTGGGAATGCCCGCTTCACGGAACAGCGCTGCGCCAATCGGGTACACGGCAAACGCCACCACGAACAGCGACACGCCGCCGTAAGTGAGGATGCCGCACGCCAGCACGATGGCCAGGATCGCCCGCTCGCTGCCGACTTTGGCGACGATGCCCTGGGCGATGGCGCGGGCCGATCCCGAGTCGTCCATCAACTTGCCGAACAGCGCGCCCAGCAGAAACAGCGGAAAGAACTGAATCACGTAGCCGCCCATGGCCTTCATAAACACTTGGGTGTAGGTGGGCAGCAGCAGGTGGATGTCACCGGCAAACAGCAAGGCCAGTAACGCGAGCAGAGGGGCGAGGATCAGCACGTTGATGCCGCGGTAGGCGAGGTACATCAACAATGCGAGGGAAATCAGAATACCTAGGGTACCCATGGCTGGTTCCTTTTGTTGTTGTTTTAAGCACCGCTCTGTGGCGACGCTGATGAGCTTGCTCGTTAAGCCAGGCAGCGAGACAAAGCGTTGAGCAGACTAGAGCGAAAGCTGTGCCAGACAGGGCTACGACTTTGGTCTAGGTGGCTGAAAGGCTTGTGCTTAAAGGGTTGCGTGGGGATTAGGCGGTTTGGCGGGGTTGCCAGGGGAGAACGATGTGTCTTTATTTTTGGAATTAGTCCAGAAACTTGGATTGCTTGATGGGCTTAAAGTCCAAAATTATGGACTTCCGCTTTTGTAGGCGCGGGGCGCCTAGTTCCTTGCCCGCGATCTTTGGCTTGTTCAGAAACATCGTGGCCAAGGGTTAGGCACCCCCGCCGTTCCTAGAGTGAATTGCGCCCGCTTTGGGAGCCGCGCGACTGGCTTAGTCGTGCTTACCCAACCCATGCAGTGCCAGCTTGGCGTACAGCCCTGCGCGGGAAATACCCAGGCGTTGCGCAGCCTGTTGGCGGTTGCCGGCTGTAGCCTGAAGGGCGTCGATCAGCGCCTGGCGTTCGGCCTGTGCCAGTTGCTCCGCCAATGTTTGCGTCACGCGGGTCGCTGGCTGCGGTGCAGGGGTGTGCGCCGCGGGCGTCACCGGGTCAACCAGCAGCGCCCGCGCAGCCGACGCATTCAGGTGGCCATCGACATCTAATTGCGCGCGCTCCAGCAGGTTGCGCAGCTCGCGCACATTGCCGCGCCAGGGTTGCGCGCTCAGCAGGGCGAGGGCGTCGTCGCTGACTTCCAGCGGGGCCTGAGTGGAGCGGTTGGCGATATCGTCGAGCAGGTGCTCTAGCAGCGCTGGAATATCTTCGCGGCGCTCACGCAGCGGCGGTACACGCAGGGTCAGCACGTTTAGGCGGTAGTAGAGGTCGTCGCGGAACTGCCCGGCGGCGACTTTGGCCTCTAGATCAATGTGCGTGGCAGCGATCACTCGCACATTCAACGGTTTGACCTGATTGGAGCCCAGCGGCTCAACCTCCTGCTCCTGCAATACGCGCAGCAGCTTGGCCTGCAACGGCAGCGGTAGGTCGCCGATTTCATCAAGAAACAGTGTGCCGCCGTTGGCCACCTCGAACTTGCCGATACGCGCCTTGCGATCCGCGCCGGTAAAGGCGCCGGGCGCGGTGCCGAACAGCTCGGCCTCGACCAGGGTTTCCGGAATGGCCGCGACGTTGACCGCGACAAACGGCCCATTGGCCCGTGGCGACAGGTTGTGGATGCCCTGGGCCAGCAGCTCCTTGCCGGTGCCGGTTTCGCCGCGCAGCAGCACTGTGGCGTCCAGTTGTGCGGCGCGGCGGGCTTGGCGTTTGACTTCGCTGGCCGCCGTGCTGGCGCCGATAAACCCAGCAATGGTGTAACGCGCGCGGCGCGCCTTAGCCAATTCGTGCTGGGTGGCGACCAGCTGGCTCTGCAGGGTATTGAATTTGGCCATCAACGGCTTGAGGTGACGGGCGCGGTCGAACAGCACAAAGCCCAGCGCGCCGACCAGGGTGCCGTCCTCATCGCGCAACGGAATACGGGTGACCACAAAGTGTTCGCTGCCGAAGGCCATCAGGTCGAGCATGCTCGGCTGGCCGCTTTCCACCACTTCGCGCAAGCGGCTGGCTGGCAGCACGTCTTCGATCTCTTTGCCGAGTACGCTGCGCGGGTCGCTGATGCCAACCTTTTCGGCGTACTTGTCGTTGATCCAGACAATCCGCGCCTGCCGGTTGACCGCGATGGTGCCCTCGCATTGCGCGTTCAGATGGTCGAACAATAGCGGCATGGCCACGGCGCGGAAGCGCTCGGGCGAAACACCAATGATCAGGCCGTGTTGGTCGAGGTCGTCGCGGGCAATGGCCATGGGCGCGGTACATCCAGAATCAGGTGCGGCCGATTATGGGTGGCGCTGCGCGCAGGGGGCAACCGGCGGCGCTATGTACGTCGCCGGTAAGTACAGAGTGTCATGTGCGCGATCAGCCGCAGATCTGCGTCACCGCGACTGCAGCAGGTAATGACGCTTCTTGCCCAGGCTTAGCCGGCGGCCCAGCTGCCAGGCTTGCAACGGCTGGTCCGGGTTGCTCTGGCGTTCGCCATTCAACAGCAGACCGCCGCCGCTCGCCAGGCGGCGTATTGCACTGCGTGAGGGCTGCAAGTTATGGCGCAGCAGCAGGTCGGTGAGGCTGAGACCGCCTGCCAGATCCTCCGCGCTAACGCTTAGTTGCGGTAGTTCGGCATCCGTTTCCTGCGCCGTGAAGAGCGCCAGGGCGGTGGCTGCGGCGTCGCGTGCGGCCTGCTCGCCATGGGCCAGGGCAGTGGTGGCGTTGGCCAGGATGATTTTCGCCTGGTTCAGCTCGGCGCCTTCGAGAGCGCTCAAGCGCGCTACCTCATCCAGCGGCAGTTCGCTAAACAGGGCGAGAAAGCGCCCCACGTCAGCGTCATCGCAATTGCGCCAGAACTGCCAGAAGTCGTACGGCGAGAGCTTGTCGCCATTCAGCCACACCGCGCCGCTGGCGGATTTGCCCATCTTGCGCCCGTCACGGGTGGTCAGCAGCGGCATGGTCAGGCCGAACAGCGGCTGGCAGCCCTGGCGCCGGCCCAGTTCCACGCCATTGATGATATTGGCCCACTGGTCGGCACCACCCAGTTGCAGGGTGCAATTGTGCCGACGCGCCAGCTCAGTGAAGTCGTGGGCCTGCAGCAGGGTGTAGCCGAACTCCTGAAAGCTCAGCGAATGTTCACGCTCCAGGCGGTTGCGCACGGCGTCGAAGGTCAGCAGGCGGTTGATGGAAAAGTGCCGGCCGACTTGATCGAGAAACTGCAGGTAGCCGATACCGTCCAGCCAGTCGGCGTTGTCCACCACCAGGCCGTCGCTGGGGCCATCGCCCAGCTGGATGTAGCGGGCAAAGCAGCCGGTAATCCCGGCGATGTTGTGCTGAATCTGTGCTTCCGTCAGCACCGGCCGGCTGCTGTCGCGAAAGCTCGGGTCGCCGATGCGTGTGGTGGCACCGCCGATCAGCAGGATCGGTTTGTGCCCGGCGCGCTGCAGGTGGCGCATCAGCATCAAGGCTTGCAAATGGCCGACGTGCAGGCTGTCCGCCGTGGCATCGAAACCGAGGTAAAAGGTGATCGGGCCCTGGCTGAGCGCCAGGCGCAGGCCATCGAGGTCGGTGCTTTGGTGGATAAAACCACGGGCAGCGAGCTGGTCGAGTAGATCAAAGGTGTTACTGGGCATACGTGTCTCCTGGTTAAGGCAAAGGCCTGAGGAGACTGGAGTGAGGGTGTGCTATCCGGGCCGCCTCAGGCGGATCGGACATGCAACAACGCATCTACCGCCTGGTGAGAGGGGGCAGGGCGTAATAAAACGCGGAAATTGGGCAAATGTGCGTGTGCATGGGGCGGCACTTTAAGGGCTTTGGCGGGCAAGTCAACCGCCCGTGATCGGCGGTTCGCACGTTGCCTATCTGGTCAAGGCCCTGGCAGTTGAGGCACAGTGAGCCATCAAACCGCCACCCATGCAGCGCCGGGCCATGTTTTTTCGACCGCGAACCAAACCGGGCAGTGACAGCAACGCCGCCGTCGACGACTTGCAGGACGTCGGTCAGCGTTCGTTGATCCGTATGATCTTTGCCAGTACCGGGCTGACCCTCGGAGTGTTCTGCGCGCTGCAATTTATGGCCGGTAACTACCTCTTCGCCAGTTTCGAGTTGGTTGCCACCGCAACGTTACTGTGGGGCGCCTGGCGGATTGTCCGGGTGCGCAATCTATTGCCCTGGATCTACCTTTACCTGGTGCCGACCTTCAGCTTTCTGCTGTACATCATCGTTATCCCCAACGCCTCGAAAACTGCCTTTGTCTGGGTCTACAGCATTCCCGTGCTGTCCTACCTGCTGCTTGGTCTCAAGCGCGGCAGCTTGCTGTCACTGCCTTTTGTGATCGGCGCTTGCCTGCTGTACCTGTACACCTACCCGGTTCAGCGCGATGCCGAAAGCCTGATCGACCTGGGTAACGCCGTGTTTTGCGGTGTGATGATTCTGGTCTTCGTCTACCTCTACGAAGCCCGTCGCGCCACTGCCTATCAAAAGTTGCAGCATATGGCGCGCACCGATGCGCTGACCGGTGTGGCCAGCCGTGGCAGCTTCCAACAAAGCCTGGAGCAGAGCATCCGCGAGGCGAAACGCAGCCAGGCCAAGCTGGTGCTGGTGGTATTGGATATCGACTATTTCAAGGCGGTGAATGACCAGTACGGCCACGATGCTGGCGATCAAGCGCTGCGGCACATCTGCAACAGCCTCAGCCATCGGCTGCGGTCCACCGATACGCTGGGTCGCCTGGGGGGTGAAGAGTTTGGGCTGCTGCTGCGCAACACCGATGGCCGCGGCGCCGAACCCTTGGTGGAAAACCTGCGTGCGCAACTGTGTAGCCAACCAATGCGTTATGGCGGCCAGGACATTCCCTTGTCCGCCACCTTCGGCCTTGCCGAGTGGCCCGCCGATGGCAGTAGCGCCGAGCAGCTTTACCGCTGCGCCGACCAGCGCCTGTATCGCGGTAAAGAGCAGGGCCGTAACTGCGTGGTTGGTCGGCACAGTGCCGAGCATGCCGGCGAGTAACGTCGCTGCATGGTAATCGGTCATAGCGCCTCTGTTACGCCGTCTACACTCAGATCGGCCCATCGATTAATCGCTATGTCGGCATGCCCGAGGGCGACTTCCTTGGCGAAGTAACGGGTCAAACAGGGACTTTTAATGACCGTTTTTTCTGCCTTCCTCAAGCAGGTGATCAAGCTCTGGTACTCACCCGATCTAGCCCTGATTGGGCAGCGCCGCGAGCGTCGTATGCGCATGCTGGCCAGCCTGGTTTTGCTGCTGGTGGGCAGCTTCTGGGGCATCTTCTTCAGCCTGCGTGGGCAGTGGGGGGTTGCCTTGATGGACCTGGCGATGATCCTTTGCGGCATGGGTGTGTTTACCCTGACGCTGCGCAACCAGGTGCGCCAGGCCAATATGTTGCTGTTCGGCGTGATCATTTTGGTGATCGTTGGCACCACCCTGTTGATGGACCCGCACACCGCCGCCGCGCCGCGCGCCACGCATCTCTACCTGCTGCCGATTGCCGTCGCTGCGCTGATGGCTTTTCGCGATGAGCCGATCTGGTTGCGCTATGGCGTTGCCTTGCTCTGCCTGAGTTTGTTTACCGCCCTGGCCTCTTCATCCTGGAGCCCGACAACGGCTTATCACCTCCCGGATGAGGTGCGAATCAGCGGCTCCTGGGTGCAGGGCATTGCCGCCATGCTGATGCTGTTTGTGCTGTTGCACATTCTGCAAAGCGATGCCGTTGAACGCTCGATGCTCGACAGCGACCTCGACGTAGCACTGCGCGAGCAGCAGTTTGTGCTGCACTACCAACCTCAGCTCGACAGCACTGGCAAGGTCATTGGCGCCGAAGTGTTGATCCGCTGGCAACACCCCGTGCGTGGCTTGCTCGGCCCCGGCGAGTTTATTGACCATGCAGAAAAGACCGGGATGATCATCCCTATCGGCCAATGGGTGCTGGAGCAGGCCGTTCGCCAGCTGCGCTGTTGGAAGGACGACCCACGCTACGCCGACATCGGTTTGGCGGTGAATATCAGCCAGAAGCAGTTTCGCCAAAGCAACTTTGTGGCGGACATGCTGCGGCTGATCGACGAGCACGCCATCGACGCCCGCCGCCTCGACCTGGAACTGACCGAAACCCTGATCGTGCAGGACATCGACGACCTGCTGCGGAAGATGAACGCCTTGGTTGAGCGCGGCGTGCGCTTCTCCCTGGACGACTTCGGCACCGGCTTCTCGTCCCTCAGCCACCTCAAACGCTTGCCCCTCAACACCCTGAAAATCGATCGCTCATTCGTCTGCGACCTGCTCACCGATACCAGCAGCCAAACCATCGTGCGCACCGTTATCGCCCTGGCACAAAGCATGGGCATGAACGTGATTGCCGAAGGTGTAGAAACCGACGCGCAGCAGCAGGTTTTGCTCAGTAACGGCTGCATGCAGTTTCAGGGCTACCTGTTCAGTAAGCCGCTGCCCTTGCAAGCGTTTACTGCGTTTGTGGAGAGGCAGAATGGCTGACGGCTTGAATAACCAATCAAGAGAAAAAACAAAGCCGCGCAATGCGCGGCTTTTCATGTGTGGTCACTGTGGATTCTAGCGGGCCGTCAGTCTCTGCAGAAAAGCGATGACCTGTTGGGTGCGCTCGGTCGTGGCCGGCAAGCCATCTGACTGAGCGCAGAGCAGAGGTTCACCGCTGTGGATAAGGTTTTGCAAATCATTGACGGGCAGGCCGGTTTGCAGCAGGTCGTCAGTCTGCACCAGCAGCACGATGGCCTCTACGTGAGTATCTGCGAGCAATGCCTGGCAGCGGGAGAAAAGGCTGTCCTGTGTCAGGTGCAACTCGGCCCCTGAGGGAGTTAGAGTCAGGTTGTGGCTAGTCAGGTAGCCGGCAATGCCTTGTACCTGCCATGCCTGTTGCTGCGCACGGGCCATTTCCAGGGCCTGGTCTGCGCCTACAAAGACCTCGATACGGATACGCCCTTGCTCTGGTAGCAGACTCTTCAATACCTGCGGCAGGGTTCGTCGCGAGCTTTCACTCTGACCTAATACGGGTGACGAGTTCACCTCGTTGAGGATGGCCGCATTGGCATGCCAGGGCTGGGTAATGTCCGGTGAGATGATGTCGATACCGGCTACATCGAGGCCAAAGAGGCAGGCTGCGCGACAGGCAAGGGCGGCATTATCAGGGTGCAAGCGGCTTGAATAGTCTTCGTCGAGCCCGCCCCATTCGGTTGATTCAATTGGTCTGAGCGACGCCCATGCGCCTGCAGCAAGAACGCTCGACAAGTTGAGGCCCACCTGTTGCAGGCAAGCTTTGGTCAGCTCATCACTGGGATAAAGCGGTGCCCTCGCCCAGCTCGGCAGCGCCTGTTGCTGTTGGTTGGCGTTGTGTACCAGCTGCGCAACCGTCTGTTGGCCATCGCCACACACGGCAATTGGCAAGCGCTTGACCGCATAGATCACCTGGCCGCGTACCACTAGCACACGGTGGCATACACCGTCGGCCTGGCGTTCTATGAGTATCTGCGAGCTGAGCGTGAGGGCGTGTCGAAAGGCGTTGAGTAGCTGTGCCTGGCTGGTGATGTTCACCACCACGCCTTCACCGCGGTCACGGTCAGCCGGTTTTACCACCAGCGGCCAACCTAGGACGGCTTGTGCAGCCAGCGCTTCCTGCTCGTTCGTAGCCAGACGATTGTGCGGGGCAGGAAGGCCTGCATGGCGCATCCATTCGGCGGCGACCCATTTGTTCTGCGCCACCGCGACGCCTAGGGCCGAATCGGAGCCCACCTTGCTGTTTTGCATGCGCATGCTCTGCGCGCCCCAGCCCAACTGAAACACGCCAGCGCCTAAGTGAAGCCATGGGATGCGCCGTTCATGGGCGCAGGCCAGCAGCGGCAGTGTCGATTTGCCTACCGGCATTGCCGCGCGCAGCGGCTGCAGAACTTTGATTTCTAGCTGCTGGTAGAGCGGCTCCGTTTCCACAAAATTCGCCGGTGCGCTCGCAACGCCCAGCACCATTAGCGTGGCCGCTTCATAAACTAGACGCGTCTTGTTCGCGGGCACGTAGTCGATATAGGGGACACAGACATCGGCCAACCAGCCATCCGGTCGCGCTTTGTCGGCCTGTACGTTGAGCAGCTGCCCGGGTTCGAACACCGGAAGGCGTGCTACCCGCTGCAGCTCTGCGGCTACCTGCAGAATCCGCCAAAGTACAGCCACTACATCAGCGGTTGCACCAAGTTCTTCCGCGAAGACAGGTAGCTCGTGTGCGGGTGGTTGCAACGACAGTCCCAGCCTGTTGCTTAGCCACTGGTCAAGACCGAGCCAGTCGATGGACTGGGGGCAGTGACTCAGCTGTAGGCGCAGAGTCTGTTCGGGTTGACGCAAGCGTCCTTGAAAACCGGCGACAGGGAAGAAGGATTGGTTCATACAAAGCAAGGTGTCCACTAAACAGCATTGAAAAGACAGTGTCGAAATTGGCTGTTGCAGCCCTGCAGGGACGAAGGTGGCGCCTAGCTTTTATTCGCGATAATCAAGCCGCAATCGTCAACAAAGACTTGGTACAAAGGAGTGCGACTGCAGCTCAGCGACTCAGTCGCCCCACATGCGAATCAGTTCCTGAATGCACTGTCCGGTCTGTGTGACCAGTGCAGCGTGCTGCGGGTCCTGGCTAAGGGTGCGAGGTACAAGGCTGAGTTTGGCGATGATTTCACGCTGATGGGCATCGCGTATTCGACTCTGCAGCCAGCCCACCACTGCGTGACGCACCCCTTGTATGACCGGCGTAACGCGGTGAAGCGCTCCCGCCGGGTAGAGCACTATGCTGCCTGCCGGGAGTTTGAAGGTAAAGGTTTGTGCCGCTGTGCTGATGACCAGTTCGCCGCCTTGGTAAGTGACGGGGTCATCGAGAAATAGGGTGAAGGACACGTCGGTGCGCACGTCCTGGATGTATGCCGCGTCAGCATGCAGACCGTACTCCATGCCCACTTCGTAACGATTGATGATCGTTCGGCCCATGGCGCGTGGCAGAGCAAATGCCTGGACTACCGGATGGGCGTGGATCGCAGCGGCAACGCTGTCGAGCAACGGCGTATGTTCAGCAGTCGCTAGCTGCAAATTATGCTTGGCCGCCTGAGCCAGCCCATGCGCGGTCAGCTTGCCACTCTCGAAAGGACCGGCCTGGATGGCCGCCGCCATTGCGCTGAGCAGATCAGCCGGGAGAGCGTTTTCGATAACGATGTAGTTCACAGCGATGGCCTGTAAGGAGTGTTGAGCGGCAGAAGAATTCTAGCCCCGGCTACCACAACAGAACGCTGCCGACGTGTGCCGTTGCATACGACACGAAGAGCGTAATCAAGCGCAGATAACACTGCACATCACGCCATAGCGGCTGCGGCTCGTCGGGCGGAGGGCTGTGTATTAGTTGTGTAGCAAATAAAATTGGTGGGCCTGCTGGCACATCGATACTATCCGCATCACTGCAGCCCAACAATTTTTAATAAAGGACGCATCCCTCATGCCTCATGCCAGGTCGCCCCGCCCACAGTGGAAAACTGCCGCCTTGAGTAGCGCCATTGCTGCCCTGTGCGCCAACGGTCTTTTTGTTTCTCAGGCCCACGCCGTTGCCGATTGTGGCCCGACCGTCAGTTCCAACCAGGGGCAGTGCACGCCCTATTTTTCGGACACCGTGGTCGTGCAGGAGGGCGTTACCGTCAGTGCCAGCGATACGCCGGCTGTGCTGTATTTCGGCAACCTGGGTGAAGACACCGGTGGCTCTGGGGTGCTGGGTAGCTTCACCAACAACGGCAGCATACTTTCCAGCGGGCTGGGTGAGGATTCCTTTACCTTCAGCGGCAGGTCGGTTGCAGGCGTACAGATCAACGGCAACCTGCTGGGCAACCTGACCAACAATGGCCTGATTAGTGCCACCAGCACGGATGACGTCTACAGAGTGGTCGCGGGCGTGAATATGCAAAGCCTTTCGGGCACGCTGAATAACCATGGCACCATTACTGCTGACGTAGCCGGTTCGGGCGGTGGCCAGGCAGTTGGCGTCAGGATTTCCAACATGTCGGGCGGTGAGCTCAATAACTACGGCACGATCGAGGGTGTTATATCCAGCTCTGATGTCGGGCAGGCCTATTCGATTTATGCTCTGAATGCCGAGGGTGGCGGCACCATCAACAACAGGCCGAGTGGTGTACTGCGCGGCCACCTGTATAGCGGTGGCAGCTCGGTCAACGTTACCAACGCCGGTACCATCGATCTGCCGATGGATTCCTTTGCAGGCTACGTGTCGGGTGACTTTACCCAGACCGACTCCGGCGTGCTGCGCCTTATGGCCTCGGGCGACGGCGAAGACGAGTACAGCCAGATGTTCGTCGGCGGCACTGCCAGCATCGCCGGCACGGCCTTTGTCGATGTTCAGGAACTCAACACCCTGGAGGTGGGGCAGACGCTGAGCCGGGTGCTCGGCGCTTCTGAACTCACTGGCAACTTTGCCCAGGTCGACGACAACAGTGCGCTGTTCAACTTCCAGAGCATTGCCACTGAAGGTGAAAACGGTCATATCGATTTCAAATTGGTCAAAGCGTTAACCGCCGTCGATGCGGTCGATAGCAATAACAACCCAAGCGCTCGTGGTGCTGCCGGTGCACTCGACACGATTATCGATCGTGGCACCACCAACCCCAACATGCAGACGCTTATCGACGCTTTGGGCCAGCTCGGTACCAGCCAGGAAGTCTCTGATGCTATTTCTCAGACAACGCCTCTGCTTACCGCGAATACCGTCCTCGCCTCGCGTGCGGCGCTTGGCGGTATCAGCCGGGTGATTGAGTCGCGCATTGCATCCAATCGCGGTATGTCGTCAGGCGACGAGTTTTATGGCGATCGTAACGTTTGGCTGAAGCCGTTCGGCTCATGGGCCGGGCAGGATGACCGCAGCGGCATATCCGGCTTTGACGCCAATACCTCCGGTATTGTGCTTGGTGCTGACGGTACCGTATCTGATAGCACGCGTGTCGGTGTGGCGTTTGCCTATGCCAACTCGAATATCGATGGCAATTCTAACGTCGCGCCCAATAGCGCCGATGTCGATATGTATCAGTTGCTCGGTTATGGCAGCCATAGCCTGGATCAGAATACAGAGTTGAATTTCCAGGTCGGTATTGGCCAAAACAATACGCAAGGTAAGCGCGACATTCGTTTCCTCGGCGAAACCGCCAAAGCGGATTACAGCAGCCGCCTGGCCACTGCCGGTATTGGCCTGGCGCGGACGTTCGAGCTGAGCGAAAAAACCGCGTTCACGCCGTCTGTTCGCACCGACTACACCTGGATTAAAGACGAGAGCTATACCGAGAAAGGCTCCAGCGCCAACCTCAAAGTCGACTCGCAAACCACAGATCAAATGATCGTAGGTTTGGATGGCAAGTTGAGTCATGAATTCATGCCGGGCACCAGCGTTGTAGCTAACCTAGGTGTGGGTTATGACGTCTTGAACAACAATACCAGCATCACTTCTGCATTCGCTGCAGAGCCGGGTACAGGCTTCACCACCCGTGGGCTTGATTCGAGTCCATGGTCTCAGCGTAGCGGCCTTGGGTTGATCCACAGCACCGAGCAAGGTGTCGAAGTGTCTCTACGCTACGACACCGAGCACAGCGAGGGTTTCCTCAATCAAACGGCATCAGTGAAGCTGCGCTGGGACATCTAAGCCGTCCACGCGTCACACCCCCAGGCCCCAGCGTATTCCACTGCGCTGGGGTTTTTTATGCTCCAGAGAAAACACCGCAGGAACGTTATAGGGGTGATTGGCGATGCAGCAGTGATCAGTGGCGTACGCTATCGACTGGTGTTGAATCAGCCGGGCGTGTGGGCATGGCTTCCTTAAGCAGGTCTGGCCATTGTTCTACCCAGCAACAGTGATGGTCGAAGGCCTTGATCGTTCGGATTTTCAACGGCGCGCTGGGCGGAAAGTGTGCGGCATAAGCGCGCGCAATGGCAGGGCTGATGATGCTGTCCTGAGCGCCGATAAAATGCGTCTGCGGCAACCTTTGCAGGTGCTGCCAGTCCGCAGACGGGTTCAGCGAGCCCTCCAAGGGCGATAAGTGCTTGTCCTGGGTCCACTCCTCATGATCGAGATTGCCGGCCACGGTGATCAGTTGGTCCACATCCTCACGCCGCGCCGCCACCAGGCTGGCGACTGCCCCCCCACCGGAATAGCCCACCATCACCAGGTGTTGCGCGGCAAAGTGCTGCTTGAGCTGCTCGATTGCATCGAGGCTGGCGGCGATCACTTCAGGCGAGAAACGTTGATTCGTCCAATGCTTGCGCTGACAGCTGCGCTTGTCGTTCAGGGCGACATACTGGCAAGGTCGCGCCAGATAGACCGCCGTACCTGAAGGGTCGCGCATGGCCAGTTTCAGGCCTATCGGATTCACCGGTGTAGGGTCGCGCGAGGGCGTGCTGCTGTTGAGCCATGCTAGGCCATCTCCTTCGATATATGCGGTTAATGTCGCAGCCTGCTGCAGGCCAGGTGGCACAAAGGCCGTCAGCACAAATGTGCCGGTATCCAGCAGGACAGGCTGCCAGCCCGCGTTACTGGCCAACAGCGCAGACTCAGCCTGCCGCTGCTGCAATCCCGATGTGGCGCAGGCACTCAACAGCAGTGTGAGTATCAAATAGATGCAGCTACGAGCCGCGTGGGAGAAGTCATGCAAGGTCATAAGTACATTGCGCCAGAGATGGTGATCGACAACTGTAGGGCGTGGTGTCTGGTCCACGACCCGAAACCCGGCCAGTGTAGCCCTGGCGCTCATTCGATTCGCCATCCTTGAACCGGCGCATTATCAGGCGCTGCTTATATCGTTCCCCGTAAACAACAACGGCCTGCACAGGGACTGTGCAAGCCGTTGATTCTACTAACGCTGTTTGGTGGGCCCACACGGACTCGAACCGTGGACCAAAGGATTATGAGGCAGTAAAAAGCACGTTTCTGGTTGTTTCCCGCCGTCTCCCGAAAAAAGCAGTTATAGCGCGTTATCCTAAATTCAAGGGGTTAGGTGTTTCCCCTTGGTGTTGGCGCTGATGGAAAATTGACCCACCCTGCCGATTGAAATTTGACCCAGGGCGGATTGCTGATTTTGTTACCAGCAACTGTGGATAAGTCTACCAGCGCAGCTGCTGTTGCCCCCACTCCTTC